>JALTEO010000379.1 GCA_027073875.1 Bacteroidales bacterium | reverse complement strand
AAGCCCTATAGGGAAAGCAAATAGAAAAAATCTTTTAAAAAGAAATCTTTTGTAATAACCCGTTATGACTGCAAGATTCCTTTTCAAAATCTTAATTCCTATTTGTTTTCTGTGATTCATTTATTATGTCGAACTCAGGTTAATACCAAAACACAAAAAACTTCCGGTTCAAACATCGCTCCAAAATAAAAAAAGAAATAGTAATAAGTAAGTAAAAATGGTCAACACTATTTAGGCATTAACACATTGTAAATTACACAACAAGCATCAGCTTCCCGGTTTTCCCAAGCGGCGAAATAGGTTCTTCTTATAGTTCTCAACACCCGGTTGATCAAACGGATTTAAGTCCATAGCGTAAGCACTTGCCGCTGCTGACAGTTCAAAGAAATAAATTAATTGTCCCAAGAAATATTCATTGAGTTCCGGCATTGTTATTTGAACAACAGGTACACCGCCTTTGAAATGGGCTTCAATAACACTTTCCACGGCTTGTTGGTTTACTTCTTGAAGTGTTTTGCCTGCCAAATAATTCAGATAATCAAAATTGTCTTTGTCATTAGGAATTTTTGGATTTTGATGAGCTTCTTTCACATCAATTATGGTTTCGAACAAAACGGGATTACCATCTTGAATAAATTGTCCGAGAGAATGCAAATCCGTCGTAAATTGTGCCGAAGCAGGAAAAATGCCTTTCCCTTCTTTTCCTTCTGTCTCGCCAAAAAGCTGTTTCCACCATTCGGCAAAGTAAGTAAGTCGCGGGTTAAAACTTGCCAACAATTCAATATTTTTACCAAAACTAAATAAGGAATTCCTCGTAGCAACATAATCTAACACAGGATTATTTACCATAGCTCTGGTAGAAGTAGAAAAGTCTTGAGCACCACGCAACAAATCAGCAATTGACAATCCGGCAAGTGCAATAGGAACCAACCCTGCCGGCGACAAGACGGAATATCTGCCACCAACATCTTCGGGAATGACAAAAGTCGGATAGCGCATCATATCGGCAATCTCTTTCAAATAACCTTTTCGCTTGTCGGTGATGACTGCTACGCGTTTTTGTGCTTTTATCTTCCCTAGTTTTTTATCCATAAATTTTTTCAGCACACGGAAAGCAATAGCCGTTTCAAGTGTAGAGCCGGATTTTGAAATAACAATTAATCCGAAGTTGCGATCTTCAAGATACGCCATCAATTCGGCATAATAATCGGCATCTATATGATGTCCGGCAAATAAAATATCCAGTGATTTTTTCTCGGGGAAATTTTTAGAAAGTGCCGAAATGACAGACTTTGCACCCATATAAGAACCACCAATACCAAGAATGACTACTGTATCCAACTTAGCTGTGAAAAGATTAAGAGTTTCTTCCATCTGTATAAGCTCTGCTTCCTTTTGAAAAGGTAAATCACGCCACCCAAGAAATTCTTTGCCTTTTCCCATTTTGTCAAAAACAAGTTTAAACCCTCTAAGCGTATGTGTAAACGCCGTTGAATAATCTTTTTCGGTAACAAATAAGGATGCTTTCGATGTATCAATCTTAATCTTTTCCATAGTTTTTATTTTTCCAGTTTCAACAAATATTCTTTATATATT
>JALTEO010000378.1 GCA_027073875.1 Bacteroidales bacterium | reverse complement strand
ACATTAGCTCATGTTGATCATGGTAAAACAACATTATTAGACTTTATTAGGCATAGCACATTGGTAAAAAAAGAATATGGAGGAATAACTCAATCTATAGGGAGTACATTTATTCCAAAAAAGATCATCGAAGATATGTGTGGACCCATGCTCAAAAAATTTAATTTCAAGCTGGAAATCCCAGGATTGCTATGGATTGACACCCCAGGACACGCTGCGTTTTCAACAATGAGAAAAAGAGGTGGACATATAGCAGATATTGCTGTCTTGATTATAGATATAAATGAAGGAGTAAAACCCCAGACAGTTGAAAGCATACAAATTCTTAAAGCATCAAAAACACCATTTGTCATAGCAATGAACAAGATTGACAAAATTCATGGATGGGTAACTGATGATATGTCTTTTCTTGCTAATCAGAAAAACCAATCGCAAACAGCACTGGATGAAATGGAAAAGAAATTTTACAATATTGTTGGGCAACTCTCACAATATGACTTAAATGTAGAACGTTTTGATAGGATTTCAAACTTTACAAAAAGTATTGCTTCTGTACCAATAAGTGCTCAGACAGGTGAAGGTGTATCAGAATTAATATCAATAATTATAGGCCTTATTCAACAATATTTCAAGAAAAAACTTATAACAACCGGGCAATCAAAAGGTATTGTTCTAGAAGTAAAACCAATAAAAGGCATGGGAACTACGTTAGATTGTATAGTATTTGATGGATCTCTGAAAAAAAACGATTATATCGTCATAGAAGGCGATACACCTATTGATTCTAAAATAAAAGGTCTTTTCATACCATCTCCACTAATGGATATGAGGATGGAGAAGCAATTTAAGACCATAAATGAATGCAAAGCAGCAGCAGGAGTAAAAATAGTTGCATCAGGAATAGATAATGTTATATCTGGTTCTGAATTCAGAACAACATCTGATAAAAAAAATATCAATGCGATAAAAGAGGATCTATTGAAAGAACGAAAAAAGGTTGAAATTAATAGCGAGGGTCAAGGCTTAATATTAAAGGCTGACACAATAGGTGGATTAGAAGCTTTAATGAACATATTTTCAAATTACAACATAAAACACGCAGACATAGGCCAGATAACAAAAAAAAATATAATTGAAGCAGAAACAAATAAAAACGAGTTTTTTAAGGTTGTAATAGGTTTTGACGTAGTTATAAGTGCAGAAACGATGCAATTTGCAAAAGACCAACAAATCAAGATAATATCATCTAATATCATATATAAGACAATAGAAAATTATGAAAAATGGATTGAAAACAAAAAAGAGGAATTAAAACAAAAAGAACTGGAAAATATTACAAGAGCTGGTAAGATAAGAATACTGCCTGGTTATGTTTTCAGAGCCAGTAATCCTGCAATTGTTGGGTGCGAAGTAGAGGGATATGTAAAACATGGATACAAATTGATAAAATACGACAATGGCATAAAAGAAATCGGTGAAATAAAAGAAATACAAAATCAGGGAAAAAATGTTTCAGAGGCTAAAGACGGAGAAAGAGTTGCAATTTCTATAACAGGCCCAATAATAGGGAGACAAATAAAAGAAGGAGAAACATTAT
>JALTEO010000377.1 GCA_027073875.1 Bacteroidales bacterium | reverse complement strand
GAATATCCGATTTGTTGATAAGTTTCTTTTTCGTGTTTCTCGGCATTGTTATCACCATCCAAATATTTAAAGAACAGTTTGAAAAAAGTCATAAGGAAATAGAAGGGAAAAACAAAGAACTAAATCAGTTGATTGCAGAGATATCTACTCAACGGGATGAAATAGAATCCCAACGCGACGAAATAGAATCTCAGCGGGATATGGTAATGTCACAAAAAGAAATATTAGAAGAGAAAAATCATGACATTGAGCAAAGTATTGATTATGCCCAACGAATTCAACAGGCAGCACTTCCATTGCAACAAGATTTACTGGAACTGGTTGATGACGCTTTTGTTTTTTTTAAACCAAGAGATGTCGTTTCCGGTGATTTTTACTGGTGGACTTTTATGAAACATGAGAACACACTGGTTTTAACAATTGTCGATTGTACAGGCCATGGTGTTCCCGGTGCCTTTATGAGTATGTTGGGAATATCATACCTTAGAGAAATAGTTCAAAAAGAATATATTACGCATCCGGCTGTCATTCTGCGACGACTTCGTAAAGAAGTTATTAAGTCTCTCAAACAAAAAGGCAAAATGGGCGAACAAAAAGACGGCATGGATATGGCATTAATAAGTATCAACCTAGATACTTTAGAACTACAATATGCTGGAGCAAATAACCCGTTATACATCACTAAGCCCATCATTGCGAGGAGGAACGACGAAGCAATCTCTCCTAATAATGAACAGATTGTTACGCCTCCTTCGTTGGCTCACAATGACGGTAAAAATAATAGTTTAGTTCTTGCAGTAAAGAACAATGATTATGGTCTCTACGAAGTAAAACCCGACAAAATGCCAATAGCTATTTACGGAAGAATGGACAAATTTACCAATCACAAAATTAATCTTCAAAAAGGAGATATGATTTATTTGTTTTCCGATGGCTTTGCCGACCAATTTGGCGGTCAAAAGGGGAAAAAATTTAAATACCAACCTTTCAAAAATTTGCTGTGTGATATTGCTGATAAGCCAATGAAAGAACAAAAGAGAATCCTTGAATCCACTTGCCGGAACTGGCGTAATGACTTTGAACAGATTGATGACATAACGGTAGTTGGAATCAAAATATAGTATCTTTGCAAAAAAAATGATTAATGAAAGGAAAAGTAGTAATAGTAACAGGTGCATCTTCGGGTATCGGGTTGGCAACAGCTAAAAACTTAGCCCGAAAAGGTGCAAAAGTTGTATTAGCTGCCCGTAATCTCGAAAAAATAGAGAACGAAGCAACAAATCTGAAACAAAATGGATTCGATGCTCTTGCGATAAAAACAGATGTTTCAAACGAAAATTCATGTAAAAATCTTGTAGAAAAAACAGTTGAGAATTTTGGGAAGATAAATGTCCTGATAAACAATGCCGGAATCTCTATGCGTGCCATCTTTGAGGATTTGGAGTTGACAGTATTGAAAAAACTGATGGATACCAATTTTTGGGGAACAGTTTATTGTACTAAATATGCCTTACCTCATTTACTCAAATCAAAAGGCAGTGTTGTGGGCGTTACTTCCATTGCAGGATTTGTGGGATTACCTGCCCGCACGGGTTATAGT
>JALTEO010000376.1 GCA_027073875.1 Bacteroidales bacterium | reverse complement strand
ATTAAGAAGATATGGAATTTCAGTTATAACAATTTTTTCTTTGCTTTTTGATTCTTCTACTGAGATTTTTCCCCTAAGTATAAGCTTCCCTTTTCCTTTTGTATACATGTCAACCATGTCCCCTGAAACAATCCCTCCTGTAGGGAAGTCAGGTCCAGTGACGATTTTACAAAGTTCATTAATGGAGATTTGATCATTTTTCACATAGGCTATTATTGCGTCTGCAATTTCTGTAAGATTGTGAGGGGGAATATTTGTAGCCATCCCAACTGCGATCCCAGAAGCACCATTAATAATTAGATTAGGGATTTTTGCTGGGAGAAGCTCAGGTTCTTTTAGAGAATTATCAAAATTAGGGGAAAACTTAACAGTATCTTTTTCAATATCCTCTATTATTTCATTTGAAATTGGTGCAAGTTTAGCTTCTGTGTATCTCATAGCAGCTGGGGGATCTCCATCAATGCTCCCAAAATTTCCTTGACCATAAACAAGGGGATATCTTAATGAGAATTTCTGGGCCATCCTAACCATTGCTTCGTAAACAGCTGTATCTCCATGAGGGTGGTATTTTCCCAAAACATCTCCAACGATTCTTGCTGATTTTTTTGTCTGAGCATTTGGTTTTAATCCAAGTTGCTGCATTGAGTACAAAATTCTTCTTTGAACTGGCTTCATACCATCTTCGATAGAAGGAATTGCTCTTGATACAATAACAGACATTGCATAATCAAGATAAGCTTTTTTGACTTCTCCCACAATCTCTGCATGAATTATGCTTTTGTCTTCAACAATCTTTTTCTGTTCGTCTTTGTTTTTTTTGTTGGTCATTTTTATATTTTAAGATATCCTTCTTTCATTATTTAGAGTATTCCTCTATCATAATATTCCTTCCCATTCTTTTTTAAATCTATTAACAAATTCGACAACAAAGTTATATCTCCCTTTTGCAATCTCCTGAGCTTTTTTTGTTTTAAATGTTTCTGGCTTAATTTTTAGGATTTTTTCATAAAAATGACTTATTGAAGATTCTGATTCAGTATTATGCCCATACTTTTCTTTTGGTTTTCTTTTTGGGTCATACATTGCTCTTCCTTTCTCTCCTCCATAACTGAAAACTCTTGCAATACATATCGCACCAAGAGCGTCAAGTCTATCAGCATCCTGTAGAATTTTTTCTTCCATTGTATTTGGTTCAATACCCCTGCTGTATCTATGAATTCTAATTGATTCACAAACCCCTTCAATTTTCCCTTTAGGAAAATTTGTTTTTTCTAATATTTGCTTAGCCATCTTAGCTCCAGCTTCTGCATGACATTCAACTTCTCCAATAGACTGCTTATGCCTAGCAATGTCATGAAGCAAGGCAGCAGTTTTTATAATATCCAAATCTACATTTTCTCCTTTTGAGATTCTTAATGCATTATTGTAAACCCTTAAGGCATGATTAAGGCTATGGCTCCCTGTTTTTTCAAAATAATCCCTTATATTTTTCTTTAAATTTTATCAAATTGTCCATTAATTTTTCCAATGCATAGGGATGTATATTTAAAAACAATTTTTTTGCATCTTTTAAATAGAAAAACTTCTCAATGGTATTTTTCATACAT
>JALTEO010000375.1 GCA_027073875.1 Bacteroidales bacterium | reverse complement strand
TTTTACCAATTCCAGTTCAGCTTTATGAAGAATTTCATAGTAATTTTCGTTATCATTCGGAAGATACATAAAAAAGCTGTAAACCATTTTTAAATCGGATACCATATAAGCCAAAGTTTTACTTGCAAATTCATAGTCATCAAGAAAGACCTTATCATCTTTTACGGATACATTTGAGGAAAAGTAAAATCCTTTAACTTCTTTTCCTTCAATATTGAAATCAATTTGCTTCATATTAAAATCCCAAGTCTAAATCATTGATACCCAAATCTTGCATAACAAATTTGATATTTTTTTGTAATGCATCATTTATAGGTACTCCTGTCTCCTTAATCTTTTTTTCGTTTTCAAATTCTTTTTCTCCGGCAACATAAATTTTATCTTGTCCCGGAACTTTCTGAGAATTTTTTAAATCTCTTAAAATATTTCCGGTTGTTTTTTTGAATTGCTCAACATCAACAAATGCCTCAATATTAATTGCCATAAAGAAATGACCTACTCTATAAGGAACTTTTTCGCCATGCTCGCCAATGCCTGTAAGTCCATACATATAGGCACCTGTTTGCAATGATGCTGATAAAATTTCTACAATTGTTGCCAAACCGTAACCTTTGTGTCCGCCGGTTTGTTCCGAAAATCCGCCGAGAGGAAGTAATGCGGCTTTTTTCTGAACAAGAGCATCCAAAACATAACCTGCATCGGTAAGAGGTTTTCCATCATTTCCTATCACCCAGCCTTCGGGTAATTCCTTTCCCATTCTGTTGTAAACTTCCACTTTGCCTCTTTGGATAATTGATGTAGCGGCATCAAACAAGAAACAAGATTCCATATCCGTGGGTGCGGCAAATGCTATGGGATTTGTTCCCAACATCGGAGTAACGCCATAAGTAGGCGGTATAGAGGGTCTTGCATTAGTAAACGACATTCCTATCATATTTTCTTTTGCCGCCATTCTTGCGTAATAACCGTCAATACCGAAATGTGTGGAATTTCTAACGGCAACGCTACCCATACCGTATTTTTTTGCTTTTTCAATAGCGGTTTCCATAGCTTTATGGGCAATTACATGCCCCATTCCATGATTTCCGTCCCAAACGGCAGTTGCAGCGAAATCTTTAATCACATCTATCTTGGTAATAGGTTTTTGAACACCGTCTTTAATTCTGTCGTAATACATTTTTAATCTGCCTACGCCATGCGAACGAATACCTCTTAAATCGGAAGCTATTAAAACATCTGCTACAATTTTAGCCTCATCTTTGGGAACACCTACCTTTTCAAAAACAGTCGTCATTAATTTGTAAATTTTTTCAACAGGAACTAACTTTTCCATTGCTCACTCCTTATATTAGAATTTGAATAATTTTTCTTTTTCCAAAAACTTTTCAAAATAACTTTTTTTTATCACTTCGTTTTCTGGTTTGTCAAAATTATAATCGGTCTCTATTATGTCAAATGCTATTCTGCGAGCCTCATTTAAAAGGCTACGATGTTTGTAAACATTAGCAAATTTAAACGGTATAAAACCGGATTGCTGCTTACCGAAAAAATCTCCCGGACCGCGAATTTCCAAATCTTTTTCAGCTATTTTAAAACCGTCGGTAGTTT
>JALTEO010000374.1 GCA_027073875.1 Bacteroidales bacterium | reverse complement strand
GTCCTGATTTCAAGGAATGGTTCCGGTGATGGCTCAAAGGGTTGATGGATGCCTGTAAAATCTTTAATTTCGTTGTTTCTTGCTTTTTTGTAGAGTCCTTTTACATCACGGTCTTCACAGACAGAGATGGGAGCATTGACATATATTTCATGGAATGATTCTTTGCCGATAATGTCTTTTGCCATTTGCCGCATAGCAATGGTAGGACTGACAAAACAATTAAGTGTGATTACGCCGCATTGAGCAAAGAGTTTTGATACTTCGGCAATGCGACGAATATTTTCAGAACGGTCTTCTTCGGAAAATCCTAAATTATTATTTAGTCCTGTGCGAATATTGTCGCCGTCAAGAAGTTTTGTTAAGTAGCCCGATGCGTAAAGTGTTTGTTCCAACTTGAGTGCCAGAGTGCTTTTCCCTGAGCCGGAGAGTCCGGTAAACCAAAAAACCTGTCCATGTTGGTTGAGTAGTTTTTCTTTATCCTGACGGCTAATCATCCGGTCGAAAACAGGGAAAATATTTTCAGCTTTCATACCCATTTTAGGTGTCAATATTGGCGTATTTAGCGTTATTTTCAATAAACTCACGACGCAGAGGTACATCATCGCCCATTAGCATGGAGAATACTCTATCGGCTTCGGCAGCACTGTCAATAGTTACTTGTCGCAGTGTGCGGGTTTCAGGGTTCATAGTTGTTTGCCATAATTGTTCGGCGTTCATCTCACCCAAACCTTTGTAGCGTTGCATGCTTATGTTTGCTTTTGGATTTCGTGACAGAATCTCTTGGGACACTTGTTCTCTTTGGGCTTCTGTCCAGCAATAATTTCGTTCTTTTCCGTATTTAATTAAATAAAGAGGTGGAGTGGCAATATAAAGATAGCCAAGTTCCACTAATTTTTTCATGTAGCGGAAAAATAGTGTCATAATTAGCGTGGCAATATGACTTCCGTCCACATCGGCATCTGTCATAATAATTATTTTATGATACCGTAGTTTCTCAAGATTAATTTCTCTACGATCTTCTTCCGTACCAATGGTTACGCCTAATGCTGTAAAAATATTCTTTATTTCTTCGTTATCAAATATCTTATGTTCAAGGGCTTTTTCTACATTTAAAATTTTTCCGCGGAGAGGAAGGATTGCTTGAAAACGACGGTCACGACCTTGTTTAGCAGTGCCACCGGCAGAATCACCCTCTACCAAAAATATTTCGGTTTGTTCAGGGTCTTTTTCGGAGCAGTCGGATAATTTTCCGGGTAAGCCGCCGCCTGTCAAAACTGATTTTCGTTGTACCAATTCACGGGCTTTTTTTGCTGCATGACGGGCTGTTGCCGAGAGAACTACTTTCTGAATGATGGTTTTGGCTTCCTTGGGATTTTCTTCCAAGAAGTTCTGTAATGCTGTGCTTACTGCTTGGTCAACTGCCAAACTGACTTCGGAATTACCAAGTTTGGTTTTTGTCTGTCCTTCAAACTGTGGCTCTGCAACTTTTACCGAGATAATGGCTGTTAAACCTTCACGAAAATCGTCACCGGATATTTCAAATTTCAATTTGTCGAACATTTTATTTTGGTCACCGTATTTCTTAAGGGTTCTGGTAAGTCCTCTACGGAAACCGGTTACATGTGTTCCGCCTTCAATTGTATTAATGTTATTGACATAGGAATAAACATTTTCAGAGTATGAGGAGTTGTAGCGAAGTGCTACCTCTATAGGAATTTCTGCATTTTTATCAGAAAAAAAGTGTACAATACCTGTCAAACTTTCACGGGTGTCGTCAAGGTAGTTTACGAATTCGCTAAGTCCTTTTTCGGAATAAAATATCTCACTTCTGAAACTGCCATCATCATTTGTTTCCCGTTCGTCAGTAAGTGTTAGTTTGATGCCTTTATTCAAGTATGCCAGTTCTCTTAATCGTGAAGCTAGAATATCGTATTTGTATTCTTCTACAATAAAAATAGATAAATCTGGCTTGAAAGTAATGCGGGTTCCTGTATTTTCTGAGGTTCCTGCGACATGAACTTCATTTAGTTTATCACCTTTGCTAAAATCCTGTTCATAGATTTTTCCATCTCTGAAAACTTCAGCTTTCAAGTGAGAAGATAAAGCATTAACGCAACTTACACCTACACCGTGTAATCCACCGGATACTTTGTAAGAATCTTTATTAAATTTTCCGCCGGCATGCAACACGGTCATCACAACTTCCAAAGCAGATTTTCCCTCGTCTTTTAACTCATCAACGGGAATACCTCGACCATCATCCTCAACAGTTATAGAGTTATCTTTATGGATAATAACATCAATATTGTTACAATAACCTGCCAGTGCTTCATCAATTGAGTTGTCAACGACTTCATACACAAGATGATGAAGTCCTTTTGAGCTGATGTCGCCAATATACATTGCCGGGCGTTTCCGTACGGCTTCTAACCCTTTCAGCACTTCAATATTTTCAGCTGAATAATTTTCTTTCGATTGATTTTCCTGATTCATTTTCTAATTTAATTCTAAAGGTGTACAAAAGTACAAAATTTATTGATAGACCAACTCCGAAAATGAGAGAATTAAAGGAAAGTTATCAACGGTTAATTGTTGATATTTTTTCGTCTATTTATTAGTGAAAATGTTAGTAAAATTGAAAAACAAGCGTTGTAATTATCTGAAAAATTAGTGTGGAGCATATGGGAGTCGAATCCCGAAAAAACAGAAATCTGTGATTTCGTCTTTTTTCGAGGATGCACGAAAATCAAGGATTTTCGGCACCCCTGACTAAAATGAAGTCATGTCTTTCGATGAACTTAGGGATTTTAGAGTGTCCTTTAAGATTTTTAAGCATCCGCTCCAGCTTCATTGCTTCTTTTCGTGTGTCTGTTTGCTTGTATGCAATAAGTTTCCAAGGGATAAATTTTTTTGTATAAGTTGATTTTCCGGAATTATGTTGTAATAGTCTTTGCTCAAGATTATTTGTTTGTCCGAAATAAAACCTATGGTCTTTTTCTGATAGTAAAATGTAACAAAAATATTTCATCGAAAAAAAGAAGTGGAGCATAGGGGAGTCGAACCCCTGACCTCGTGACTGCCAGTCACGCACTCTAGCCAACTGAGCTAATGCCCCAAATTCAAATAGCCAATCCCGGAAAAACAGAAATCTGTGATTTTATCTTTTTCGAGGATATACGACTTGTTCAAGATTGAACGAACGCTCTTATCAATAGGCGTATAGAGCTAAAGTCATTAAAAAGTGAACCTGGAGGGAGTCGAACCCCCAACCTCCTGATCCGTAGTCAGGTGCACTATCCATTATGCTACAGGTCCAAATATATTTTCTATCAAAGAGCAATAAAAAACGGTACAAAATTACAACTATTTTAAATAATATCATTATTTTTAGCAAAAATTTATTTTGTGAAGATTACAACTAAATCTATTCTGGTTTTTCTTGGAGTTCTTGTAATTGGGTATCTCTTTTGGTATTTCAGTACTATCTTGGTTTATATCCTAATTGCCGGCATAATTTCTTTAATGGGACAACCGCTAATGGCTTTGTTGGAAAAAGTGAAATACAAAAAGATTCATTTACCTGTTTCTGTTCGTGCACTTATTACGCTTAGTGTATTTTGGGTTTTTATTATCTACTTTTTTAAAATAATGATACCGATAGTTGTTTATCAGGCAAACCAATTTGCGGCTATTGATGTTGATCAAATTGAAAATACGATTCAGCCATCTATTGATGAGTTGGGGAGAGCCATTCATCAAGAGAGTCTTTTGAAAAAAGAAAAAATATCGGAATATATTTCCGAAAAAGTGTCAGGTTTCTTGGATGTTTCTAATCTGTCATCACTTTTCTCATTTATTTCCGGTATGTTAGGTAATATTTTTATCGCAGCATTTTCTATTACCTTTATTATGTTTTTCTTTTTGATGGACGATGGTATGTTTTACCGTATTATTTTGTTCTTTGTGCCGGATAAATACGACGACCGTTTTTTGACGGCATTAAAAGAAATTCAAAATTTATTGTCTCGCTACTTTGTTGGCTTAGGTATTGAATCGTTTTTAGTTGCCGGATTGAGAATACTTGCTTTTCACTTTTTATTGGGAATGTCGTTTTCTGATAGTTTGGTAATTGGTATTTTTAGTGGTATTATCAATGTGGTTCCGTTTGTCGGTCCTATTATTGGTACTATTTTCTCCGTTTTATTTACCTTTGTTATCAGTTTTAATGAATCATTGCCTTATGCACTTGGTTATGAATTATTATTTGTCGCTATTATTTATCTTGCAGTTCAATTAATTGATAATTTCTTATTCCAACCATATATTTATTCTAAAAGTGTTAAAGCCCATCCGTTGGAGGTATTCCTTGTTATTCTGATGGCAGGGAACATTGCCGGTATTCCGGGAATGATTTTCGGCATCCCTGTTTATACGGCTTTGCGGGTGATGGCAAATAAGTTCTTTTCAAAATTTAGAGTCGTTAGAGAAATAACACATAATTTGAATAAATAAATTTCTATTATGATATATTATTATCTTTTTTATTACTTTTGTACTCAATGAGAAAGTTATTACTTATCATATTAACTTTATTGATTGTAAATTTTTTACATTCACAAACTCAGGTTGGCTTTTATGCAGATTCTACAATAGTATGTTACGGTTTTCCTGTCCATTTTACCGATTCTACTCATGCTGACACCATTGTCAGTTGGTATTGGGATTTTGGTGACGGAGATACTTCTACGCTGCAAAATCCTGTTCATAGTTACGATACCGCCGGCGTATTTTCCGTGATGTTAGTTGTTACCGATACAACGCCTGTGAATGATACGCTGATAAAAACGGATTATATTACGGTAAGAGATACACCTGTTGCCAATTTTACGGTTTATGAGGATTCATTATTCCCATCATTTTATTTCGTTTTTGTCGCTGATTCTTCTTCTTCATATCATTATTCATGGGACTTTGACGGTACATTATTGGTAGATACCAACAGAACAATGTATCATATTTTCCAAACCGAAGGCGAAAAACAAATTTCTCTGGTTGTGAATAATGGTGCTGCCGGGCAATGTTTTAATACAGTTTCTAAGATAATTCAAGTGACAGACTCTATTGAGGTTCCGAATGTTTTTACGCCTAATGGTGATGGTATAAATGATGTCTTTCAGGTTAAAACAAATGGCGTAATGACTTACAAATTTGATGTTTATAATCGTTGGGGTGCTATCGTTTACAAGTTTGCAGGGAAACGGATTTATTGGGACGGTCGTTCATCTGCCGGTGTTCAAATGGAGAGCGGAACCTATTTTTATGTTTTGACTTCTGATGATGGCACTTATTCAAAACATGGCTTTGTATTTTTGGTTCATTAATGAAAAAACAACCTAAATCGTTTTTGATAAGTCGTACTGATAATATCGGTGATGTGGTACTGACATTACCGATGATTGGTATCTTAAAAAAGAAATTTCCCGATTCCAAAATTCTTTTCCTTGGCAAAACTTATACAAAGCCCGTTTTGGAATTGTCCGGAAATATTGCTGAAATTATCTGTTGGGACGAGATTGGCAAGCAAAGCGATGATAAAATTATTTCATTCTTTGCCGAAAAAAATATTGATGTTGCTATTCATGTTTTTCCTGATAAACGGATTGCCAAAATTCTAAAAAAGGCAAAGATTAAAACCCGTATCGGCACATCACACCGTACATTTCATTGGACAACTTGTAATAAAAAAGTAAGGTTTTCTCGAAAAAAATCCGATTTGCACGAAGCACAATTAAATTTGAAGTTGCTAAAACCGTTGAAAATAAAAACAAAATTCTCTTCAAGCGATTTGGCGGCTTATTATGATATTAATATCCCACACTTGCCGGATGATAAAAAAACAGTATTGTATTTTGATAAAACGATTGCCATAGATGATTTTACGGATTCGTCAAAAATAAATCTGGTGCTGCATCCTAAGACTAATGGCAGTGCAAGAGAGTGGGGACTGGAAAATTTTGGAAAATTAATAGAATTGTTGCCGTCTGATAAATTTAAGATTTTTATTTCCGGTACCAAGGCGGAAGGCGAGATGATGCGAGATTTCTTAAATGATTATCAAGATATGGTAACCGATGTGACGGGGATATTTTCTTTGTCGCAGTTTATTTATTTTTTATCGAAAACGGACGGACTGATTGCTGCCAGTACCGGACCTTTGCATTTGGCGGCTATGCTCGGTAAGTTTGTGGTTGGTATCTATGCCCCGATGCGACCTATTTTCCCACAACGATGGGCACCTGTCGGGAAGAATGCTCATTTCTTAGTTAAAGATAAACCTTGCAATAAGTGTAAACACGCGTTAGACTGCGAATGTGTCAGAAGCATTATGCCCGAACAGGTTAAATTGGAAATAAGCCAATATTTTGATAGCTAATGTGCAATAGAACAAGATATTACAAACCGAATTTTAAAAAGTTAAGAACAGTCTTTTTTATACTGATAGTAATCTTTTCTGCCGGATTTTCATTTGGTCAGAAAAATGCTGTAACATTTATGTTGGTGCCTCCAACTTTTTCCTTTGGCTCTGTCAGTATAGGATATGCGTATCAAATAACTGAACATGTTTCCATTAATACCGTTGTAAGTGGTAATTATGTTCCATATAATGCTGTTTTATCTTTTTCGGCTTTCAGGTATTATTTTGCAACGGACAGTAATAAATCTTGCAATAATTTGTATGTTAGTCTTTTTTTTCAATATTCAAAAGCAGAAGAAATATATGATGCCGAACCACCCCCAAATACTTATTTGGCAAATTTATATGGTTTAGGTTTGGCTGTTGGCAGGCGTAATTTTATTTCAAAAAACAAACGGGTATTCCTCGACTTGGGAATAGGGGCTTCTTATTCGTATTTAACTGATTTTGTAAATACCGAAAATGGAAAACCCGGCAGACAGATAAGAAACTTTCTATGGTTTCCCCGGCTGATATTTAATTTTGGCTTCAGGTTTTAATATTTGTGTGAAAATTAGTAAGTTCCTTTTGATAAATATATGCTAACTTATGGGGAATTAAATAACGGAGTAATATCTTTGCAAAACTTCTGATTTTGTCATTCCGGAAAATATCCTGAGTTGAATGATAGTTTCTTTTGAAACTTCAAAAGTGTCGAAACACAATTTTCATTTTTTTTAGTAAATTTCATCAATAAAATTTCTATTTTTACACGGTGAAAAAACAAAAAAAACGCGGATGTTTACCGATTTTGGTGATGCTTTTAATTTTAGCACTGCCTTTATTATATTTTGTAAATCACTATTATAATCAAATCTTTGAACCGCAATCGTTTCATTTTTCAGGAAAATATACCTATATATATATACCTACCGGTTCCGATTTTCAATCAGTTGAACATCTGTTGAACGATAAAGGATTGATTGCCAATACCCAAATATTTGAATGGGTGGCAGAACATAAAAACTTGGCAAAACATATCCATCCTGGAAAATACCGTATCGACAGGAAAATGAGTCTGAATGAATTAATTAACTTGTTGCGTTCCGGTAAACAGGAACCTATCCGTTTGACGATTAATTCTCATATTCGTTTTGTCAGGCAGATTGCAGGGATTGCAGGAAAGAAGCTGGAAACGGATTCTGCCGACATTGTGGAAGAAATATATAAACGGAATTTTATGGAGGCCGATGGCTTTAATCGTTATACACTTATTGGAATGTTTATCCCAAATACCTACGAGTTCTATTGGAATACTTCGGCAGAACAATTCCTTGATAGAATGAAAAAAGAATATGACAAATTTTGGAATAAAATACGATTAAATAAAGCTAAGTTGCTCGGGTTGTCGCCACAAAAGGTCATTACGCTGGCATCTATTGTTCAAATGGAGGTTTTAAGACCTGATGAAAAAAAACGAATCGCCGGAGTATATATCAATCGTCTGAAAAAGGGAATGTTACTACAGGCAGACCCAACGGTAATTTATGCCAATGGTGATTTTACCGTACGGCGAGTTACTCGCGAAATGACTAAGGTAAATTCGTTATACAATACTTATAATATAAAGGGATTGCCCCCCGGACCAATTTGTGTGCCGGCGATTTCAACTATTGATGCAGTATTGAATTACGAACACCATAATTATATTTATTTTTGTGCTAAAGACGATTTTTCCGGCTATCATAGCTTTGCTAAAACGCTGGCACAGCATAATCTGAATGCACGAAAATACCAGCGGGCACTAAACAAACGAAAAATCTATAAATAAGTTAAAAAAACTTTCAACTTTATGAACTTTCAACTTTTTACTTTATGAACTTTTTAACTTTACAAACTTTTAACTAAGGAACTATGGAAAAAATTGCAGCATTTCATTCTTACGATATCCGTGGCATTTATGGCGAAGACTTTAATCAAAAAGATGTCTATAAAATTGGTTTTTTTCTACCTAAGTTATTGAAAGTAGATAAAATCCTTGTCGGACGCGATGTGCGTATTTCTTCCGATGAGATATTTGAACTATTGGTCTCCGGTATTACCGATGCAGGTGTGGATGTATATGATGCCGGCTTGGCAACTACACCGATGGTTTATTTCTTGACTGCCAAAGAAGGTTTTGATGGCTCGGTAATGATTACTGCTTCACACAATCCGCGAGAACACAACGGAATGAAAATTTCAAAGTCAAATGCTTTGCCGGTGGGTTACGATACGGGATTAAATGAATTGGAGAAAATGGTATTGAACAATAGGGTGGAGCCCGCTGAAAAAAAAGGTAAAATTATCCCTTTTGACAAGCATCAATCATACGAAGATTTTTTAAGGTCGTATTTGCCTGATATAAGTAACTTGAATGTGGTTATAGATGCTTCTAATGGGATGGCAGGACTATTTGTTGAGAATTTATTAGGCGAAAATCCAACATATATCAATGTGGAATTGGACGGTTCATTTCCCAATCATGATCCAAATCCGTTGAATCCTGACAATATTGTTCAGTTGCAGAAAAAAGTTTTGGAGGTAAATGCCGATTTGGGAATTATTTACGATGGTGATGCTGATCGGGTGATGTTTGTTGATGAAAAAGGACGGTTTATTTCCCCTGATTTGATGATTGCTTTAATGGGACATTATTTTTTGTCAAAAAAACCGGAAGCAAAAGTGTTACAGGATATCCGTACATCTAAATCAGTAAAGGAATATTTGTCGCAGTGGTCAGGCGTAGAAGTGGCAATGTGGAAAGTAGGACGGGCACACGCCGCACCAAGATTACGGGAAATTGACGGACTCTATGGTGGCGAACTGGCAGGTCATTATTATTTTAAAGATTTTTTTTATTCCGATTCGGGAATTTTAGCATCACTAATCATTCTTGATGTGGTTCAAGAAATGAAGAAGAAAGGTAAAACCGTATCGAAATTGATTGATGATATCACTTCGTATGCCAATTCGGGAGAGATAAATTTTAAAATAGCTCAAAAACAAGAAGCAATGGAAGCTGTGAAGACTTTTTTTACGGAAAAAGAAAAACCGCTGGCTGTTTATGATTTTGATGGTTACCGGATTGAATTTGCCGACTGGTGGTTTAATATTCGTCCGTCAAATACTGAACCTTACTTAAGATTGTTGGTAGAGGCAAGGGATAAAGTGCTTTTAAATGATAAAGTGCATGCTGTTGAAAATCTTGTTAAAAAGTTTTCTTAAAAAAAATAGCAACCTTTTTGAAACCCATTCGTCAAATTAACAAGCAATGAAAAATTGGGACTTATCAAACCGTGATGATGTCTATCGTCTGATTGAAGAAAGCAGGAAGGGAAGTGTTGTTGCTCAACGAGTTCTTTATGAGACTATGTCCGGTAAAATGCTTTATCTGTGCTATCGCTATGTGAACGATATGGACGAAGCCCGCGACCTGATGCACGACGGTATGATTAAAGTGTTTGACAGCTTGAGAAAATACCAACATACCGGCTCGTTTGAAGGTTGGGTGCGAAGAATAATCCTGAATAATATGTTGGATTATTTACGACGGAAAAATAAAATGTTATCTTCCGATGACTTGGATTACAGAGCCGAAAGCACAAATGTGACAGACCGGAAATTTGAAGATGAATTTACAAGGGTTAAAGCGGAAATCCTTTTAAATTTAATCAAAAAATTACCATATGCCTATAAAATGGTTTTTAATTTATATGTAATGGAGGATTTTACACATAAGGAGATAGCAGAGTTTTTAGGCATCAGTGAAGGTACTTCTAAGTCAAATTTGTCGAAGGCAAAGCAGAAATTAAGAGAATTATATTATCAAAAATATCCAAATAAAACAGATTGAAAATGGACTGGAGAGAAACAGTACGAAACAATATTAACGAAGGAGAATTTTCTCCGCAAAATGACTGGGATTCGTTCCATAAAAAATACCGTCGTTTTAAAACAATAAAGCGGATAAGATATTCTTCGTTTGTTGTTGCAATTTTAGTTGCCGGATTAATCGGTTACCATTTTATACATCAACCGGTTCAAAATAAAAATATTGTTAAGATTAACAACCAAACAAAAAACCTTGTAGTAACTAAAAAAGTGGAACCTAATAGCCAAAAAAATCAAGAAAAGGAAATTAACAAAGAATCCCCGAAATCATCTGTAGGCAAACATGATAAGCAAAGTGTTGTTAAAAATAATAATCAGAATAATATTGTCAATACCAATAACACAGTAACCAATCTTAAGAATTCTAATGATACCAACAACAGTGTTGTTGAAAATACAATGCGGCAGCCGGCTCAAAATTTAGTTTCTGCTGATTTCTCTGTGGATAAAACGCAAGGATGTGGTAATTTAACTGTACAGTTTACGCCGAAAGAAGTAAACGATAATATTATTTATATTTGGGATTTTGGCGATGGCAATTTTTCAACCGAAGAAATGCCGGTACACCATTATAATAATACAGGCACATTTTCTGTAAGCTTGACAATAAAATATTTTTCCGGGAACAAATCAAATAAGAAGATAAAAAAGAATTTTATTTGTGTTGACAAAAAACCTAAAGCCGATTTTTCCTATCAATATATTCAAGGCAAAGAAGTCCAATTAAAAAATTTATCAACAAGTTTTGAACAATGTCAATGGCTTTTAGACGGCTATGTTGTAAGCACTGATTTATCACCGCAAATTTTAATGAAAGAGGGCAATCACAAGGTGTTACTTTTGGCTATTAATAAGGGTTGTAAAGATACTTTAACAAAGCAAATTTCTGTTTATCCTGAAATCAAAATATTCTTACCAACTGCTTTTACCCCTAATGGCGACAAGCAAAACGATGAATTTAAACCCGTGTTTAGCCATTTGCCTGATTCGTATAAAATACTTATCTTTGACCAATTAGGAAAAGCCGTTTATACTTCTACTAATCCTGAAATGGGGTGGGACGGGAGAATAAATGGAAATGATCCGAAATCAGGTATTTATCTATGGAAAATGGTATATCAATATAAAAATAATAAACCGGTGGAAAAATCGGGACAAGTAAAACTAATAAAAAACTAGTATATATAAATAAAAACACAAATATTATGAAAAAAATATTATTACTTATTACATTTGTATTTTTATACATTTTTTCTTTTTCACAACAAGATACGATTCTTCTTAATTCTGATGCTGATGGTAATACATATACACAATGTAGTGGTGTGTTTTATGATAGTGGAGGACCTGATGGTAAGTATGGTGATGGTGAAGATTACACTGTTACAATTTGTGCCGATTCAGATAGAGTTATTAATGTAGATTTTGACTATTTTAAATCAGATGCTTCAGCTGATTCTTTAGCTGTTTACAATGGTACCTCAGACCAAAATCCAGATAGTTTGATGGATGTTTATTGGGGACATCTTCAGATAGGAACTCTTGCTAGTATAGATGGATCTTCTTGTTTAACCTTTCACTGGCAATCAGATGGTGGTGGTATCTTTGGTGGCTCATCTCCTGATACCGGTTGGGCAGCAACAATTTTTTGTACCTATCCATGCCAACTTATTCAAGTTGTTTGGGATGGCAGTACACCTGCCGATGATACAGGATACATAGATATCTGTCAGGGAGATGCTGTTACATTTACTGCTCATGGAGATTATCCGGAAAATGATACGCGTTACCATCAATCTGATGCTACTTCTACCTTTGTGTGGGATTTTGATGATGGTACAACAGATACAGGACAAACAGTAACACATACTTTCCCAAAAGAGGGTGGGTATGATATTGATTTGCATATAATAGATAATAATAACTGTGTTAGTACAAATTCCTTAGGAATAAGAGTCAGGGTGTCAACAACTCCTGTATTTGCAGGGACAAATATATCTGACGATACTATTTGTGCAAGCAGTTGTACGAGTTTAAATGGTGTTGTAACACCTACACCATGGCAGAAAACTCCTACTAATCAATTAACAGATACAACATTCTTACCTGATGGTGATGGTGTTTCATATACTACTGATCTAGAAATTGACGATTTTGATCCGGGACAAACAATTACAGATGCAACAAGTGATATACTATCTATATGTCTGAATATGGAACATTCATACATGGGAGATTTAGAGATAAATATTACTTGTCCAACCGGTGAAGAAATGAACCTTTTCCATCACTCTAATGATGGAGGTGGAACAATATTAGGAGAACCTATTGCTGCAGGTTTACCTGTAGATGATAGTACAGATATCCATGATCCAGGTACAGGTTATGATTATTGTTTTGAACCAACTTCTACCAATGGTTATCTTGATGATGACAGTAATTGGGTTAAAATAGATTATGTAGATGCAGAAGGTCATGAAAGTGATGGGATATATCAGGCTCAGGCAGGTTCATATCAAGCAAATGGTGATTGGAGTGATCTTAATGGTTGTGATTTGAATGGGACATGGACTATTACAGTTACTGACCACCAGGCTCAAGATAACGGTTATGTTTTCTCTTGGAGTATTGCCTTTGATTCATCACTTTATCATAATTTATGGGGTTTTACTCCTGTAATTGATTCGGTATCATGGACAGGCGAAGGCGTTGCCAATAGTGATAATGCAGATACAACTCTTGCATGTCCGGCAACCACAGGGGATAAAACTTATACCTATACAGTATATGACAATTTGGGATGTAGTTATGATACTAGCATTACAATAAATGTTGTTGGAGTGGATATCGTTTCAACTGACTCAACAGATGTTACTTGTAATGGTGGGAATAATGGAGCGGCAACTGTTACTATTTCAGGAGATAAGAACCCTTTTACTTATAAATGGTCTAACGGAGAGCATACAGATAATACTGATAGTAAAACAAATTCAATTACAGGATTAACTGCAGGGACATATACGGTTACCATCACAGATGATGGGGGGTGTACAAACACAGCTACAATTGTTGTAAATGAGCCACCGGCAGTGAGCTTGACGCTAACGCCACATAATGATGCTTGTGGTGCTTCAAAAGGATCGATTACTGTTGATATTTCTAATGGAGTATCACCTTATGATATTGATTGGAATCCCGGAGGAGACGCACAAAATCAAGATAGTCCATATACAATAGCAAATTTATCAAAAGGCACATATGGCGTTACGGTAACCGATGCTCATGATTGTGTAGCCAGTGGTTCTACTACAATCACTGATACAGGAAGTGTAACCGCATCATTTACGCAGTCATCTAATCAATGTTTAAATGGTAATTCGTTTGATTTTGATGCGTCAGGTAGTACAACAAGCAACAGCCCTAATTATTCATGGGATTTTGGTGATGGAAATACAGATAATGGTGTTACCTCAAACAATTCTTACGGTTCAGATGGTACTTTTACCGTAACACTTATTCTTACCGATGGTACTTGTGCTGATACAGCGAAAAATACAGTGGTCGTTTATCCACATCCGGATATTACTATTTCGAATATTGCTGACCCATTATGTCATGATGCATGTAACGGCCAAGCCACGGCTAGTAGTAGCAATACAAGTAATAATTCTTATCATTGGGATGATGGTGAAGATACAGCCACAGCCACAGCTTTATGTGCCGGAACACATACTGTAACTGTAACAAGTAATGTTGGTTGTGAATCAACTGATAATGTTACACTGAATAATCCTTCAGCGGTTACAGCAACGATAACTAATTCAGATAGTACAAGCTGTAATGGTGCTTGCGATGGTGATGCAACAGTTGCCGGCGGAGGCGGAACCGGAAGTTATACCTATGCATGGGATGACCCTGGATCACAAACTTCAGCAACAGCTTCTAATTTGTGTGCAGGCACTTTTCATGTTACGGTATCTGATGATAATCATTGTACAGATATAACATCAGTTACAATATATGAACCTACGCCTGTAACTGCAAACATTACTGACTCAAAGGATGTTACATGTAATGGTGGTTCCGATGGCTCTGCCACAGTTACCGGCGGAGGCGGGACCGGAAGTTATAGTTATTTATGGGATCATAATGCCAATGATCAGACAACACAAACAGCAACAGGACTGTCTGCAGGGACTTATTCGGTAACCGTATCTGATGCTCATGGTTGCTCTGCAACAACTTCAGTTACAATTAGTGAGAATGATGCGGTTACAGCAACGATAACTAATTCAGATAGTACAAGCTGTAATGGTGCTTGCGATGGCGATGCAACAGTTGCCGGCGGAGGCGGAACCGGAAGTTATACCTATGCATGGGATGACCCCGGATCACAAACTTCAGCAACAGCTTCTAATTTGTGTGCAGGCACTTTTCATGTTACGGTATCTGATGATAATCATTGTACAGATACAACCTCAGTTACAATATATGAACCTACACCTGTAACTGCAAACATTACTGACTCAAAGGATGTTACATGTAATGGTGGTTCCGATGGCTCTGCCACAGTTACCGGCGGAGGCGGGACCGGAAGTTATAGTTATTTATGGGATCATAATGCCAATGATCAGACAACACAAACAGCAACAGGACTGTCTGCAGGGACTTATTCGGTAACCGTATCTGATGCTCATGGTTGCTCTGCAACAACTTCAGTTACAATCAATCAGAATGATGCAGTTACAGCAACTATTACTGATTCAACGGATGTTAGTTGTTACGGACTTTGTGACGGAGATGCAACAGTTACCGGCGGTGGCGGGACCGGAAGTTATAGCTATTTGTGGGATGATCCTAATGCACAAAATACAGCAACTGCCTCAAATCTTTGTGCAGGTACATATAATGTTACTGTTACTGATGGTAATAATTGTACTGCTACAACATCTGTAACAATTAATCAACCCGATTCATTTGTTGTTACGCAGTCCCATGATGATGCGAATTGTGGTCACTCTGATGGAAATGCTTCAGTAAGTGTTTCCGGAGCAACGCCTGGTTATACTTATTCATGGAATACCGGAGGAACACATGATACTATTGCCAATGTTCCGGCAGGAAGTTATACGGTAACTATTACTGATGCCGCATCATGTACTTATCTAGAAACAATCAATATTAAAGATGCAAACTCTCCTACAGTAGAAATAACTTCAAGTACTAATGTAACCTGTAATGGTGATTGCAATGGGTCAGCTATTGCCCAAATAACAGAAACTACAACCGGTCCGTATGATTATAATTGGTCAAGTGGAACGGGAGGAGCCAGTGGCACTTCTTCGTTATCTGATACAACTACAGGATTATGTGCAGGAACAATATCTGTAACGGTAACTGATAATGTTGGTTGTAAATCAACAGATAATGTTGAGATAACTCAACCGGATGCAGTTTCAGCATCTATTTATAGCTCAACGGATGTTAGTTGTAATGGTGGCTCTGATGGTACTGCAACAGTACATGCTACCGGCGGCACAGTTTCCGGAGATTATGCTTATCATTGGCAAGATGGTCAAACAACACAAACAGCCACGAACTTAGCTGCTGGGACTTATTTAGTAACCGTATCTGATGATAATGGTTGTTCAGATACATCTATAGTTACAATCAATGAGCCAACAGCCGTAACTGCAACCATTACTGACTCAACGGATGTTAGTTGTAATGGTGGCTCTGATGGTGATGCAACAGTTACCGGAGGCGGTGGTACAGTTTCCGGAGACTATACTTATCAATGGGATACTAATGCTAATAATCAAACAAATCAAACAGCTACAAATTTACCTGCCGGGACTTATTTCGTAACAGTATCTGATGATAATCATTGTTCTGCTACGACATCTGTAACAATAGATGAACCTACACCTGTAACTGCAAACATTACTGACTCAACGGATGTCACATGTAATGGTGGCTCCGATGGTGATGCAACAGTATCTGCCGGTGGTGGAACCGGAAGCTATAATTATAATTGGAGTACGAGCCCTGCTCAAACAAGTGATAAAGCGACAGGATTGTCTGCCGGGACTTATTTTGTAACAGTATCTGATGCTCATAGTTGCTCTGCAATAGATTCAGTTACAATTAATGAGAATCCTGCAGTTACAGCAACTATTTCCAGCTCTAATGATGCAACTTGTAATGGCGTTTGTAATGGTGATGCAACAGTTGCCGGAGGTGGTGGAACCGGAAGTTATTCCTATGCATGGGATGATCCCGGATCACAAACTTCAGCAACAGCTTCTAATTTGTGTGCAGGAACTTTTCATGTTACGGTTTCCGATGATAATCATTGTACAGATACAACCTCAGTTACCATCAATGAACCAACAGCGGTAACTGCTACTATTACAGATTCAACCATAGTTAGTTGTAGTGGTGGTTCCGATGGTACTGCCACAGTTGCCGGAGGTGGCGGCACGGTTTCGGGGGACTATACTTATCAATGGGATCATAATGCCAATGATCAGACGACACAAACAGCCACGAACTTATCAGCCGGGACATATTATGTAACCGTATCAGATGATAATGGTTGCTCTGCTACCACTTCAGTTACCATTAATGAAAACACGACAGTTGTTGCAAATATCACTTCAA
>JALTEO010000373.1 GCA_027073875.1 Bacteroidales bacterium | reverse complement strand
TGTTTATTTATAGAAAGATCCTCTAGTTCTGTTTTCACGGCCTTTATCTCAAAACAATGCCTGATTATATTTAGCTTTGATTGCTCAATAGCTGCAAATCTTACTCCAGGATTTTTATCCTCCCTTAAAAGATCTTCATAAAGTTTTCTTATCCTTTTTGTGGATTTATATTTAGATTCATAACCCTTAACAAGTGCCTTACTCAAAAGTTTATATTTTTCAATTAACCCCTTTTTTTTTCCTTTTATTGGCATGATTTGAATTGAGATGATATTTATATTTAAATGTTACTAATCAAGGGCTAAGTCAACTTAATGGCGTAAGCTTTATTTCCTAATTCTATTTAAAATAAATCGAACGATAGTTAACATGCAAAGTAGCTAATGCTATCGTTCGGAGTTGAAAAAAATGTTAGTACAAACAGATATATATAGCTTTAGCTATAAAAAAGGTTCGGTTGTGCCATGGTGTAAAAAATGTGGCGCACAAAATTTTTATAGAGCAGGAAAAACAAAAGACAACAAACAGAGATACAAATGCAAGCAATGTGGGTTCAGATTTGTTTGGACAAGTGATTTGCCAAGAAGAAATTTTTTTAGCAATGTTATTGCTTTCGCAACTGAACTTTATGGCACAGTTGGAATTTCTTTGCGTACAATATCAAAAAAACTCAAAAAATTTTTTGATATAAAAATTAGCTATGAAGGCATACGCCAGTGGGTTTTAAAAGCAAAAGAATTTGGATTTTCCGACGACAAATGTATACCAACAAAGACTTGGCACATTGATGAAACATACATAAAAATTAGGGGTGTTGGCTTTTGGTTATGGGTTGTTTATTGTAAAGAATCAAAACATGTTATTGCTTGGCATATAAGCAAAACACGTTTGCTTAAAGATGCGATTGTAGTTTTACAAAAAGCAATGAAGCAAACTCAAGGGGTGAGACCAAAGAAAATTATAACTGATGGGCTATGGCAATATCCTGTAGCAATAAAGAAAGTTGTTGGCTGGAATTGGAGAGAGCAAAAGAAAAGACACATTATTGATAGTGGGATAGGAAAAAATGCTTTGATAGAGAGAGTAAATAGGGAAATAAAAAGAAGGTTTAAGTGGTTTGGAACATTTCAAGCAGTGGAAGGAGCAAAAGCTTTCTTCAATTTATTTTTTTATCATTTCAATCAAAAAGGAATCAACTCACTAGAGTTGACTTAACCCTTTAGACTCTTTTATACAAATACTTGTGCAAAACTAATTATTATAACTGCAGTAACCATTAATATTAATGAATGTTTTAAACAAGATGCCCGTTGGGCTTATTTTTGTTCGTGGAACGACCTTGTTGCCTCACAAAATACAGATCAACATATTCAAGAGGTGTACGCAAACAATTATGTAATTAATTTATTTGACAAGGACTGCAACGGCGACTGCAACAGTACCGCTTTTATTGATTCTTGCGGAAAGTGTGCCGGAGGTAATACAGGCATTACACCTGCCTATGACTCCTTACAATGTGTCACAGAAATCACCGATAAAATTACAGATATCAACCTTGAAATTATTTATAATCAATTTGATCGTAACATTTATATTTTATCCGCAGAGCAAGGG
>JALTEO010000372.1 GCA_027073875.1 Bacteroidales bacterium | reverse complement strand
ATATTACAACGATCATATTAACAGTTACGACCGCGATGAATCCCGTGATTTAGAATATGTTACATTCGACATTATCCCTTCGGAACAAGATAATGAATTGGCTAAAAAATGGATTAACGACATCGTTGCCGACTTCCAAAAAGCTGATGACGACAAAGCATTTGTGGACATTAATTCCGATGTGCCTTTTGATGATAAATGGTATAAGCAAGGTGAATTGCCTGCCAATTTGGATACATTTATGTTTAGTTCCGATACCGGAGCAATCTACGGACCTTATTTTGAAGATAACGCCTATAAGTTAGCTAAATTATCTGCCATTGCCATGTTACCCGACTCGGTAAAAGCCCGTCATATTTTGATTCAACCAAGTGAAAAATTACCATATCCAAAAGCAAGAGCATTGGCTGACAGCATAAAAGGATTACTTGAAAACGGTGCTGACTTTGTTACGCTTGCCCGTCAGTATTCAGCCGATAAAAATTCGTTGGCAAAAGACGGCGATTTAGGTTGGTTCAAATCTGGCGATATGGTTAAGGAATTTGAAGATTCTACTTTTATGGCAAATAAGGGTGATATCATTACAACAACTTCCAAGTTTGGCATTCATGTGGTTGAAATTGAAGACAAAGGACCGGAATCGAAAAAAGTTAAGGTAGCAAGCATTATCAGAAATGTAGAACCGACAGATGCTACCCGTCAAGTTTATTATGCTCAGGCAAGCCGCTTTGCAGGAGAAAACAATACGGCAGAAAAATTTGATGCCGCCGTTGAAAAAGAAGGACTTACCAAACGAATTGCCAGCAATTTGAAGAAAATGGATAAAGAAATTGCCGGATTGGATAATCCCCGCGAAATGGTAAAATGGGCTTATACTGCCGAACTCGGTGATATTTCTGATGTCTTTGAGTTAGGCAATAAATTTGTTGTAGCCAAACTATCAAAAATTGTAGAGAAAGGACCTGCTCCACTCGAAGATGTTACCAATGAAATAAAAGTTGCTGTAGCCAAGGAAATAAAAGGACAACAATTAACCGACAAGCTATTGCAGGCAAATGCCAATTCGTTGGAAGCATACAGTAGTAAATTGAATCTGCCTTTGGAAAATGCCGAAAATGTCGTTTTCTCTGCTTATACCATCCCCGGCGTAGGCATTGAACCCGAAGTAATTGCCACGGCTACAACTATAAAGCCAAATGTGATGACAAAACCCATTGCAGGCAATAATGGCGTGTTTGTCTTGCAAGTCATCAGCACCGATACCGTAGGAACAGCTACCATTGAATCGGAACAAATGAAGTTATCCCGCGACATCATTTACCGTGTGGACTATCAGGCATACGATGCATTGAAAAAAGCAGCTAACATTGATGACGAAAGGTCTAAATTCTTTTAGCTCGCTTTATTCATGATGGTGGGTTCTATTGATAAGATATCTCACTTTATTAATCGATAAATCACCCACCTTATCCTCCCTCAAGGGAGGAATTCTCCCCTTGACGGGGAGATACAGAGGGGTGAAAAAGTATGGATTCCAAGCCACTGAAAATTGTTTCGAGGGCAAGTAAATTCGGAATGACAAAAGAAAATTCCATGAATTTTCTGGGTTAAAATA
>JALTEO010000371.1 GCA_027073875.1 Bacteroidales bacterium | reverse complement strand
CCCTTGGCATCATCCAACCGAACATTTTTTCAGCAAATGTTTTTTCAACTTCGACTGAAATACCTTTTCTTAAAACATTTAATCCCCAGGAAGTGAAAAACAGTGATACTTTCTTGCCCATAGCCTGAGCACCGTTTGCAATAATAAGTGTGGTCATTACTCTGTCAAAATCACACGAAAATACAACTATTGTAATTCTGTCTTTTTCAGTGCTTACCCTTATGTCTTTAACTTCGGAAGAACATTTTTGTAGCTTCGCTTTAATAGTTTTTCCACGGATCAGTTCAAGAACTTTCATATTCATTCTTTTAGCATAAGCTTTAACATCGTTATAGAAACCCTGGTCTCCGGTTTCAATCTGAATTATATCATGCTCACGAGCCTTATCACATGCATCTTTTAATTTAAGAAGAGGTCCTGGACACTGCATTCCAACACAGTCAATCATAATATTCGGCATAACATCATCCTGTAACTGAACACAAGTTGTCTGGGTATCATCAATATGTTTTCTATATTCTGGTGCATCTTTCCATTTTTCTGGTGAAAGATAAACATCGTAGCTTTCAAATCCGCCGGAAAGATTCAGAACTTCTTTATACCCTTTTTGTAAAAGTATTCTTTGGGAAATATAACCTCTTAAACCTATTTTACAGTAAATAAGAATTTTTTTATCTTTAGGTATCTTATCAAGATTATCCCTTATAATATCAACAGGTATATTAATTGCACCTTCTATCATTCCTAATTCGACTTCTTCGGGAGTTCTTACATCAACAAGAAAAAATTCATCTCTTCGTTTTTCAAATTCCATAAGGCTTATTGTCGGAGCCCTACCTGTAATACTGTTAACTGCAATGAAACCGAGCATATTAACAGGGTCTTTTGCCGAACCAAACGGAGGTGCATACGCAAGTTCAAGTTCTTCAAGGTCATAAATAGTAGCACCCATTCTGATTGCAGCTGCAAAAACATCTATTCTTTTATCAACACCGTCGTATCCAAGAGCTTGAGCACCAAAAACTTTTCCATTTTCCTCGGAAAAAAGCAGTTTAAGATGCATTGCATAAGAACCCGGATAATAACCTGCGTGACTGCCCTGTGTTGTAGAAACGGTTCTGTATTTAATTCCCTTTTTCTTTAAGTCATAAGAATTTGATCCTGTGGCTCCGCAGATAACATCAAATACTTTTAAAATCGAAGTTCCCTGTGTTCCATTATATTCAGTTTCAATTCCGCATATATTATTTGCAGCAATTCTCGCCTGTCTGTTTGCTGGACCTGCAAGAGGGATTTTCCCAGGATCGTTAGTAACAAAATTTGTTATTTCAATTACATCACCTACTGCATATATATCAGGGTCAGAGGTCTGAAGTTTTTTATTAACTTTAATTGCCTTAGTTTCTCCGATTTCAATACCTGTGTCAACTGCAAGGTCTGTTTCAGGAATAACACCAACTCCAAGCACTATCATATCCGTAATAATTTTATCGCCACTTGAAAGAACAACAGTCGTTCTGGTATTGTTTTTCTGAAATTCAACAACCTGTTCGCTGGTTCTTAAATTGATTCCATTATTAACTATTTCTCTATGAGCAAAAGCCGCCATATCGGGATC
>JALTEO010000370.1 GCA_027073875.1 Bacteroidales bacterium | reverse complement strand
GCTTAAAGATAAGTTTAATATATATGCAGTTGTGAGTCATAAAGGCTACGATGCTAAGATTATTGCAGAACAAAACGGCGCAAAATACTCCACTACAGATTTTAACAAAGTATTAAAAGACAGAGATGTTGATTTAGTATTTATTTCAACTCGGCATGCATCACATGGAGAATTGGTATTGAAAGCCTTAAAGGCAGGGAAGCATGTTTTTGTAGAAAAACCATTAGCTGTAAACTATATCGAACTAGAAGCTATTAAATCTTTTTTTGAGGCGCAAAAAAACCCTCCTCTTTTGATGGTAGGTTATAATCGGCGATATAGCAAGATTAGCAAGGAAATAAAAAAAGCTATTGATAACAGATTAAATCCTTTGTTTATCCGCTATCGTATGAATGCGGGATATCTTAATACTGACCATTGGGTGTTTGACGAAGGTGGTAGAATTATAGGAGAAGCATGTCACATAATAGATCTAATGCAATATTTTGTTGGTTGTTCCATTAAAGAAATTGTTTCATCTGAGCTTTCTCCTCAAAATGATTTTTATTCTTCTGATGATAACAAAATATTAACATTAAAATTTGAGGATGGCTCAGTAGCATCAATAGATTATTTTTCTTGTGGAAGTAACAAACTATCTAAAGAATTTATGGAAATACATTTCGATGGGAAAAGTATAGTAATGGATGATTATAAAAGTTTGAAAGGTTATAATGTAACATTAAAAGAATATAATCTTTCAACCCCTGATAAAGGGCATTTTGAAGAATTAGTAAAATTATATAATTCTTTAGCTGAAAATCCGAAAAAAATGCCTGTTGATATATTAACTTTAGTTGAGAATCAGACAATAACCTATATAGTTTGATGGAAAACCCAGTATTCTCATTTGTTGTTCTTCATTATCAAACAATTAATGACACAGTAGATTGCATTAATTCGATACTAAATAATGTTGATTACGATAATTATTATATTGTTGTTGTTGATAATGGCTCGTATAATAATACGAGAAATGAATTGCTTGTAAGGTATAAAGAAGTAAACAAAGTTAAGATTATTATCAATAGCAAAAATCTTGGATTTGCTAAGGGAAATAATGTTGGTTTTAAATATGCAAAATATAAACTCCAGTCAAAATTTATTGCTCTAATCAATAATGACACTTTTGTTTTACAGCCTAATTTTATTTCTTTAGTTATTGAGAAATATAAAGACAAAATTTCAAAATTTATTTCAGAAAAAGATAATGGCATTTATGATGGGATGAATAAAGGGATAAAGATGGCAACTGGCGAGATAGTTGGTATTTTAAATTCAGATGATTTTTATGCCTCAAATAATGTAATTGAGAAGGTTGTTAAAACCTTTGAAAAAGGAAATTGCGATTGTTTATGGGGAGATTTGGTTTATGTAGATTATAAAGGTACTGACAGAATTATGAGAAATTGGAAATCCTCTGAATATAAAAAAGGACAATTTCAAAGAGGATGGATGCCACCCCATCCAACTTTTTTTGTCAAAAAATGGGTTTATGAAAAGTACGGACTTTTCAATTTAGATTTTTCAATTGCTGCTGATTATGAACTAATGCTAAGATTTTTAGAAAGATACAAAG
>JALTEO010000369.1 GCA_027073875.1 Bacteroidales bacterium | reverse complement strand
CTTTGGAAGTTACTGAGCCGCAATTTAAGATTCAATCAAGAGTCGATTGGTTCGAAAAATTATGGACAGATTTTTCAGATGTGAGAAGTACAAGGCATTTCGATCAAATAAAACGAGCATTAGGGATGACAGGTGTTGTAATTACCGATTATCCAAATACCTATAGAAAAATAATATATTCGGGACACAGGGGTAATGGGAAATCGGTTGAATTGAAACGGTTTTCCGATGAAATAAACGGAAAAGATGCTTTCATCAGTATTTTTGTTGACCTTGAATCAGAGACCAATATTCAACAATTGGAAGCAGAAGATATCTATGTTGTATTAATTGCATTGCTAATTAAAAACCTTACCAAGAGGGGTATCTCTTTTGATGAAGATGCTCTTGGCGAAATTGCCAACGAGTGGTTGGCGGAAAAAGAGGTGGAGAAGGAATTGAAAAACAGTTTTGGGTTGGAGGCAGGAGCTGAAGTAAAGGCGGGTTGGAGTTTTTGGAAACTTTTCTCGGCCGAAGGAAATCTGAAAAGCGGGTTTTCACGTGATAATACAACTACCAAAACCATTCGCAGGATAATAAAAAATAATCCTAAACCGCTAATAGAAAGATTTAACGCTGCTCTTGTGGGTATAAGGCAAAAAATCAGGGAATCCAATGAAGGAAAAGATATCATTTTCTTTATTGACGGATTAGAAAAAGCAAATCGGGAGGTGTATGAAAATTTATTTGTTAGGGATGTTGAAATGATTGCAAGTTTGAAGGTTCATATCATTTCCACGGTTCCCATCGACACCTATTATGAAATTCTGGAACAGGGAAATATGTTTGATTTTCAAAACATTTATCTGCCGATGATTCGCATTAACGATAAATCCGTTTCCAAACTTAAAGAGATGATATACAAAAGGGTTGATCAATCCTTGATAGATAATGATGCATTAACCCAATTGGCGAAAATGTCCGGCGGCTGTCCTCGAATATTGTTAAAAATGGTTAACAGATGTTTCTGGGAACTGTCTGATAGTGAAAACAAAATAACCACCGAAACGGCAAATTCGGTTATTAGGAAAGAAGGGAATGAACGTTACAGGACATTAACTACAGACCATAAAAAGGTACTGGAAAGTGGAAATTATGATGATGCCGACAAACTCGTAAGAGAATTGCTGCAATCACTGACCATACTGGAATATAACGGCAGTAATCCCGAAAGAAAATTAAATCCGGTTTTAAAAAGGTTTTTCCCCGGGTTAAGTAAAAGTTAGGCAAGGTAACCGATGGATGATATTGGCCGATATAACAGGACACAATGGACACATCTTCGTAAGGTTCTGATTAACCGTGAAAAAACAGCGGTTATGTGGATTGTTTGTAACGATTATTTTTATCGTTCCGAATTATTGGATCGTTTTCAAAGAGAATTTGATAAATTCAAACATTTTACTGTTTCGCTAAAGTATTTTCAAGAAAAAAATCTGGAAAGTTTTTTCAAGAAACAACTGCCTAAGGGTATTTTTAAACAAAAATCCATCAATACGGTTGTCCATATTACCGAAATTGAAAGCCAAATTCCCCTTCATTTTGAAAAAGAAAAAGACAAAAAAACTTTTTTTAATGTCC
>JALTEO010000368.1 GCA_027073875.1 Bacteroidales bacterium | reverse complement strand
GTAGTGAAATACCCAATAAAATACAGTTGGGAGCCAAAGAAACCGAAGGTCTCGGAGCAGGCAATAACCCTGAAAAAGGGAAAGCATCTGCCATAGAAAGTTTGGATACCATTCACGAGATTTTAGCCAACAACACCAAGATGCTGTTCATTGCCGCCGGAATGGGTGGTGGAACCGGAACCGGTGCCGCTCCCGTCATTGCCAAGGAAGCCAAAGAACTGGGCATATTAACCGTTGCCATCGTAACTTTCCCGATGATTAACGAAGGACGAAAACGATACGAACAAGCAGTTAAAGGTATTGAAGAATTAAAAGAACAAGTTGACAGTCTGCTAATTGTCAATAATCAACGGATTTTAGATATTTTCGGTGATTTAACAATGACCGAAGCCAACAAAAAAGCAGATGAAATATTGACCATAGCCGCAAAAGGTATTGCCGAAATTATTACTGTCAGAGGCAGTATTAATGTAGACTTTGCCGATGTAGATTCCATTATGCGTGATAGCGGTGTGGCATTGATGTGTAGCGGTGTGGCTTCCGGCGAAAACCGTGTGGATGAAGCACTGAAACAAGCATTAAATTCACCTCTGCTCAACGATAACGACATTCACGGTGCCAAGAATATTCTGGTAAACATTACCCACGGCGAAGACGGTGTCAAGGCAAGTGAACTCGGAAAAATCCTTAGCACACTGCAAGAGCTTGCCGGCGATTCTGCAGACCTTATTTATGGCCTTGCCAATGATGAAAAACTAAATGATGAACTAAGTATCACCATCATTGCTACAGGATTTAAAGTAAAAGATATTACCGAAGTCAATAACACCTACAAAAAACAACAAACAACAAAACAAGAACCACCGACAAAAGTGCCGGAAACAGAACCGACAAAACAAATAGAAAATATTATACCGGTTATTTCTGAAAATACGCCTACTAAATCAATTAAGATTAAATCAACCGAAGATATCTTTGAAAATATTGATACACTGGCAGAAACTCCGGCGATTCAAAGAAGTGTGGTGCAGGGCTCCTTGTTTTACGAAAAAGAAGAACCGGCAAAAGAAGAACAACAAGATGAGATATCTCACTATTCCATCAGAACCGACGACGACGATAAACCAAATATTGACGAGAATCCTTATTTTGATAAAAAAGTGGACTGAACCAGCTATTAGTTACTTAGTTATGAGTTAAGCAAAAGAAACAAAACAAAATGACAAATTTGCTACAAGAAAATAACGAAAAGGAAAGTCTACACATAAATAACACATTTGCAATTATTCACGGATTATTTATTTTGTTAAGGTGTTCGTAAATATTATACATCTCACACAAGCTAACACTCAAATCAAAAATTGCAAAAGAGCTATTTTTCTTGCGAAACACATAAATTCAATGTATTTTAGTGTTTTAAATAGAGATTAAACACAATATGGATAAAAATTTGAAATATAATGATTTAACATTCTTCACTAATGAGGAAAATAATACCTTGTTGGATAGATTTAAAACCGTTTTAAAAACTGTTGAGTTTTTTGATATTTTGGTAGGATATTTTAGAATAAGCGGATTTCATCAATTATATAAGTCATTTGAAAATATAGAAAAGATTAGAATACTTGTCGGGTTAAACATTGACAAGAAAACTTTTAGCATTATTGAAACAAGTAAAATTGAAGGAAAACTTGATTTTGAAACTCATTCGAGAACAAAAGAGATAATAGGTAAAAAACTAATTGAAGAAATTGAAACAAGCGAAGACACACAAGAGGTTGAAAAAGGAATTCTGAAATTTATTGAATGGCTAAAATCGGGTAAAATTGAAATTAAAGCTCACCCAACTCAAAATTTACACGCAAAAGTTTATATCAGTAGGTATTTTAAAGATGACAGAGATTTTGGGAATGTTATTACCGGTTCAAGCAATTTTTCTGAATCAGGTTTGGTTGCAAATTATGAATTTAATGTGCAGTTAAAAAACAGCAACGATGTAAAATACGCTTTAGAACGATTTGAAAAACTTTGGAGTGAAGCGGTTGATATTTCAGATTATTATGTTGATACTGTTAATACAAAAACACATTTTAATGAGAATTTAACCCTATATCAAGTTTATTTAAAACTTTTATATGAGTATTTCAAAGCAGATTTAAGTTTAAACCCTGATTTGTTTTATCGAAATTTACCTAAAAACTTTATGAAAATAAAGTATCAGGAACAGGCAGTAACAAATGCAAAAAAGATACTTGAAGAATATGGTGGTGTTTTTCTTGCTGATGTTGTAGGTCTTGGTAAAACATATATGGCAACATTGTTGGCAAATCAATTGCAGGGAAGAAATCTTGTTATTGCATCGCCTGTGCTTTTAAACAGAGATAATCCTAATTCTTGGCCAAATGTTTTTTCTGATTTTAAAATAACATTTGTGACTTGAATTCAGCGTATGATAAAACAAGAACTAAAAAATATTATTCAAAAGGGTGAAAATATCCACGCAGAATTTAAGGAAAGTAAAAATAAACTTCCCAAAACATTGTTTGAGACGGTTTGTGCTTTTCTTAATACCGATGGCGGAATCATCCTGCTTGGCGTTAATGACTCAGGTAAAATCTCAGGTGTTAACCCCGAAGTTATCAATCAATTAAAAAAGGATATCGCCAACTTATCCAATAATCCCGAAAAACTTCAACCCGTATATTTTTTACAGATAAACGAATTTGAAATCAACGGTGAAAAAATAATTGTTGTCGAAGTGCCTGTAAGTTCGCAAGTGCATAAAACCAATGAAAAAATATTTGTAAGAAATCAAGACGGGGATTACGAAGTTAAACATCCGGTAGAAATTGCCAAAATAGTTAATCGCAAACAAAACTATCACAGCGAACAAAAAATCTTCCCGCAAGTTACATTTCAAGACTTTAATCCAAAACTTATTGCCAGAGCAAAAAATCTTATCAAACTGAATATGCCCGAAAATCATTGGTGGGAATTGAGTGATAAAGAATTTTTGCAAAAAACGGGACTTTTCAGAAAAGATGAAAACGGAAAAAGCGGATATACCTTGGCAGCCATACTTTTTTTCGGAACAGATGAATTAATACAAACCCTGTTGCCCGCCTATAAATTTGAAGCTTTACTTCGCCGAGAAAATGTTGACCGCTACGACGACCGCTTAACTGTAAGAACAAACCTGTTAGATGCTTACGACCTTCTAATGTCGTTTATCGACAAGCATTTAAACGACCCGTTCTATCTCGAAGGCGACCAACGGATAAGTTTGCGAAGCAAGATATTCCGCGAATTGGTGGCAAATATTATTGCACACCGTGAGTATTTGAGCCCGGCACCGGCTGTAATTACAATCCTGAAAAACAAAATCGAATTTAAAAATCCCAATAACCCGAAATTTTTTGGTAAAATTGACCCGGGAAATTTCTCTCCTTATGCTAAAAATCCGACAATCAGCAAGTTGATGCTTCAAATGGGTAGAGTTGAAGAAGTTGGCTCCGGAATGCACAATGTAAAAAAATATTTGCCGCTTTACGATAAAAATGCCACCTACGAGTTTATTGATGAAAACTTTTTCTCTACGGTTATATACTTAGGGAGTCAAATAGGTAGCTCAATAGGTGGCTCAATAGGTGGCTCAATAGGTGGTATGAAAGATGGTCAAATAGGTGGTCAAATAGGTAGTCAAATAGGTGGTCAAATAAGCGATTTAACTGACAGACAAAAGGAAGTGCTGCAATTAATTGCAGGTAATAACAAGATTTCAAGGAAAAGAATATCAGAAATATTGCAGATAAACACTTCCGCTGTTCAAAAACATATTAATATTCTTGTTAAGAAACAAATCATTACCCGTGTCGGCGGGACGCGCGGATATTGGAAAATTATAGACAAAGAATAAGCTTATGAAAACTTACGAAGCAAAAAAGATTATAGACAAACTATTTGACAAGTTATATAATGAACAAAAATGCGGAAAATGCAGATACTACTTATACACATAACCATTGGTAATAAGATAATGTAGAGATAGAAGAATGAGAGAATGGAATGATGGAGAAATTGTTAACTGTAAATTACTAATTGTCCCGAAGGGATGCCTTTGGCATAAATTGTTAATTGTAAAGTTTTTTGTTGTTGTTTTACTACTTACCACTTCGGAAATAGCACTTTCCCAATACACTGACAAACAGATTTTCTCCGATTTTACAACGAATCATATTGCCAACTGGGAAACACCCATCAAAAACTTGGCAAACTCACCGGAATTGCAAGACAACGACTCTCTTTTGCTTGTCTATTGCAATCTACTTTACGGTATTACAGGATTTTATATTGCCGGAAAAAACACAAAATCGGACACTGTCTTAACGCAATTTTTTGATGCTGTTGCTATGCTGAAAGCTAAACCAAAATTAGCAAGCTACTATCAATCTTATTTGGCAGCAGCCATTGCCTACGATATGGCATTACGACCTTACAAAATGCCATTTGAAGCCGGAAAAAGTTTTTCGCTGGCTTACAAGGCAACAAAAACCACCCCTGAAAATCCTGTTGCTTGGGTTATTTTAGGAAATGCCAAATACTATGCTCCTGCCCTCTTTGGCGGAGACCTGACAGAAAGTTTGAAATTCTACAATACAGCAATTGCCTTATGGAAACATCAAAATAACACAAAAAATAACTGGCTATATATCAACACAATGGCTTGGACAGGATTTATTAATTACAAACTTGAAAACTTTGATAAAGCAAAAGCTATCTACCAAAAGACACTCAAAACCGCACCCGATTTTTTTTGGGTAAAAAATGAACTATTGCCGGATGTGGAACGGAAATTAGGGAAATGATACCAAAACGAACTAAAAATTAGCACAAAAAAAATTTGGTCATTAACACAGCATCTATATTAACCCGCTTATTCATACAAGGATGTGATGAATTGTATGAATGTGCGATGAATAAAGGGTAGGCAAAGCAGGAAATCCCGATTTAGAAATACCCAAATCCGTGGTTTTGTAAAATTCCAAATTTGTTGGTATTTCTTAATAGTAGAAAATTCCGTGAATTTTTGGGGTTAAATATGCAATCGGGATAATAACTCAAAAGAAAGTAAAAAGAAATCTTAATTCCCATTTGTTTTCTGTGATTTATTTATTATGTCGAACTCAGGTTAACACAAACCGTGCAGTTTTTCGTGTGCGTTGCTCCACAAAAATTTGTTTCCCGGCAGTCAGTTCTTTGATTTTTCCCTCGGTATAATGGCGAATAGTCAGCAACGATAAATTTTTATTAAACAGTATCTTGAAATTTTCCTGCAACTCATTGACAAAGCCATCAAACTGCCGGTATTTATCATCAATTACCAAAGAAATACTAATGGCACCGTGTTGAAACAGATTTACATTGATATTGCGGTCTGCCAACATTGAGAAAATCAAACTGATATGTTCTTCCACAATAAACGAGAAATCTTTGGGCTGAATAGTTACCAAAATCTGATTTTCTTTTAAAATAATAATCGGCGGTATTTTTATATCGGACTTTGTAGAAATAACCGTTCCCTCATTTTCCGGCTTATAAAACGACTTTACAAAAAGTGGAATATTTTTATTTTCGAGCGGCTTAATGGTTTTCGGATGAATGACCTGTGCCCCAAAATAAGATAACTCTACCGTTTCGTGATACGACAACCGCTTTACCTTTTTGTATTCCGGAAATATCTTCGGGTCAGCGGTATAAATGCCTTCCACATCTTTCCACACGGTAACCGATTCGGCATTGAGGACATACGCCAAAATAGCTGCCGTAAAATCAGACCCCTCACGCCCGAGGGTTGTCGGTTGGTGAGTTAGCGTTGCCGCAATAAACCCTTGCGTTACATATAAATTGGTATCATTGAAAGTAAAAACCTCTTTAATATTTTTATTGGTTGGCAACCACAACACATTACCTTCCCTAAACGAAAAATCGGTAATAATTGTCTTACGAATGTCAATCCATTTATTCGACAAATTTATTTTCACCAAATAATGATGCAGAATAGTTGTAGAAAACAATTCACCATATCCCACAACAGCATCATATACCCTATCATAATCTTTCTCCTTATTGGTTTCCAAAAAGTGCCACAACGCATCAAAAAGTTTATTTAATTCCGTTTCGACTACAGTTTGCTCATCACCGAACAAATCAGGAAGTAACTCAAAATGAAATGATTTTATTTTTAAGAAAATAGCTTCGTAATCTGCCTTATCAAGATAAGCATTCAACAATTTCTCCAAATGATTGGTAGTCTTATCAATAGCCGAAACCACAAGAATGATTGGTTCTTGTTTGTGTTGTAAAACAATATTTCCAAGATTCTTTATGTGGTCGGAATTATGGATTGACGAACCACCGAATTTATATATTTTCATATGCAAATAATCAAAGATATAGAATACAAAAGTCTAAAATTATTCGTTAATTTGTCATTAATTTTAAAAAACTTTTAAATGGTTGCAAATACTTTAGATGAAGTAATTATTCAACGACAGTCGGCATTCCCTTATGCCAAGGGCGATTTATCAAGAATGTTAATGCACATCGCCATTGCGGCAAAGATTGTAAGCCGCGAAATAAATAAAGCCGGAATTATTGATATATTAGGCGAAGCAAATAATGTGAATGTCCAAGGTGAAGAACAACAGAAACTGGATATTTATGCCAATAATCAATTTATTTCTGCTATTAAAAGCAGTGGCATTTGTGCAGGAATTGCATCGGAAGAAGATGATGATATTATTATTCTGGACGATGAACTCTCAAGAAACGGTCATTATGTTGTATGTATGGATCCGTTAGATGGTTCCTCCAATATAGATGTTAATGTTTCTGTCGGAACTATCTTTGCTATCTATCGTCGTGTTACTGAGCCCGGAACAAAAGTTCAACGGGAAGATTTTCTGCAACCCGGCAATAAATTAGCTGCAGCCGGATATGTCCTTTATGGATCATCTACTATGTTGCTTTACACCACAGGATTAGGTACAACCAGTTTTACTTTAGATCCGTCTATTGGTGAGTTTATTCTAACAGACGAACGAATGACAACTCCGGATGATGGCAAAATATATTCCATCAATCAAGGGAATTTCCACTCTTTCCCAAGAGGCGTAAAAGAATACTTGATTTACTCACAAGAAACAGATAAAGCAACCAATCGCCCACATAGTTTACGATACATCGGTTCTCTCGTTTCCGACTTTCATCGCAATCTTTTAAAGGGAGGGATTTTTATCTATCCGGAAACAGAGAAAAACCCGAATGGGAAATTACGACTACTTTACGAATGTAATCCAATTGCCTTTCTTGCCGAGCAAGCAGGTGGCAAAGCTACCGATGGACAAGGCAATCGTATCTTGGACATCCAACCTACAGATATTCACCAACGGGTACCGCTTTATGTCGGCTCAAAAAAAATGGTCGATAAAGCAGAAGAATTTAACCGGAAGTTTAAAGATTAATTACGAATTATCAATTAAGAATTATTAATTATCCCGAAAAATACCTCTTTGGAGAAATACCTTTAATATAAATTAAATAAAGTGGATTAAAAACTATTTATTACAACAATCTACTGACACTTTTTGTTACTATTCAGCAGTAGAATATTACCAAAACCTTTGTAAAACGGAATAAAGTATCACAAAGAACACCAAGAACCACAAAGTTACACAAAGAAAAACACATAGGATTTCAATAGCATTCTAATTACCTGATATGTAAAAACATAAATGGTTTCTTGTTAACATAATCCATTTCACTTGTGGTAAATTTGAATTTGATTACCTACCCATTTTTAACATAGAACAAAAAAATTCTTTACTTTTGTTATTCTAAATGCCGATTAAATGGTAAAACATTTTTTAGAATATCATCTGATTGAAATATCGGGTTATGTATTGACCCCTTATAATATCACTATAGCTTTGGCTATATTTTTTATTATCTGGATATCATTAAAAATCATAAAAAAAATCCTCTTTACAAGAACCGTTAAACGCATTGACAAAGGAACTGTTTCGTCCATTTTCCTTTTGATAAAATATTTCCTTTGGGTTATCGGAGTCATCATTATTCTGCAAACCATTGGTGTTAATATTACTTATCTGATAGCCAGTTCGGCAGCATTGTTAGTTGGTTTAGGACTCGGCATCCAGCAAATTTTCAACGATGTAGTTTCAGGTTTATTCCTGCTTTTTGAAGGCAATGTAAAAGTAGGCGACATTGTACAATTCAATGACATTAGCGATACAGAGAAAATTGTTGCCACTGTCAGACAAATCAATTTGAGAACTTCTAAAGTTGAATCCCGCGATAATGTTATTATTATTGTTCCCAACTCAAAATTAATTAGCGAGAATGTAATCAATTGGTCAGCCATTGACAAAAAAACGCGTTTCAAGATAGAAATAGGTGTTGCCTACGGTTCTGATGTTATGAATGTAAAAAATATTTTGTTAAAGGTAGCTGACAGACATCCAAAAGTATCAAAGACACCTCCTCCTTTTGTGCGATTTAGTGATTTTGGCAATTCATCTCTACAATTTCAATTATTCTTTTTCACTTTGGAATCATTTAGGGTAAAGAACATTAAAAGTGATTTAAGGTTCAGTATTTACGAAGAATTTGCAAAGAATAATATTACAATTCCTTTCCCGCAACAAGACATTTATATAAAGGAATTACCTAAAAATCAGCTATAAATTTTTACAGTCCGACCACTTTAAATTCAGTTCTGCGGTTCAATGCTCTGCCTGCTTCGGTATCATTTGTGGCAATGGGCTTGTCATACCCATAACCTTTATAGCTCATTCGTGTCTTGTCAATACTGTTTTTTACCAGATAATTGTAAACAGCCTTGGCACGATTTTCCGACAGCACTTTATTGTGAGCGGCTGTTCCTTGTGTATCAGTATGTCCTGAGATTTCAATTTTCACTTTTGGATTTTGTGTCATAAAAGCAATCAACTTATCTAACTCAGTTTTTGACTCCGGTTTCAGCTCGTAAGAATCCGTCTCAAAAAATATATTTTTCAAAACCACTCTACTTCCGATAGCAATCGGTTCAAGCGGCACATCCAAATGAAAATTCTTCAAAACACCTTTTGGGTTTTTCAACGAAAAATTCTCAGAATGAAATAAATAGCCTGTTTTCTGGATATTCAGAGCATAATCTTTTTTTGAAGGCAGACAAACTAAAAAGCTGCCATCGCCCTCGTTAGAATTTAACAAAGCTACGCGTTTTGAGGTAGCCAAATCGTAGAGTTCTATTTGTGTACCAAGTGGTCGTTTTGTTTTGGCATCATAAACTTTTCCTGACACATAAGTAACCAAATCGGGACGCAAATCTTCAGGCAAATCGAACTCAAATATATCTCTGCCCTTACCTTGTTCCCGCCTAGAGGAAAACATTGCCATATTACCACGGGTATTTACAATCAAGCCGATTTCATCACCATTTGTATTAATAGGATAACCCAAATTTTGCGGTTTGGTCCACGATGTGTCATTACCCATTTGGTGAGTAACAAACAAATCGTCACCTCCCATACCAATCCAGCCATCAGAAGAAAAATATAAAGTCTTACCATCAGGGTGAATAAATGGTGACATCTCCTTAAAAGGTGTATTAACACTATCACCCAGATTCACAGGATTTCCCCATTTCCCATCAGGTTGTAAATGCGATACCCAAATATCTAACTGTCCTTTTCCACCCGGACGACCACTGACAAAAAATAATCGTTGTCCGTCTGCCGAGATAGATGGCTGTGACTCCCAATACCTTGAATTTACCGGCTCGCCAATATTTACCGGTTTTGTCCATTTCTCACCTATTCGTTTTGAAAAATAGATATCGCATTTGCCATAACCATCTTTCCGGTTACAAGCAGTAAAATAATATGACTGTCCATCTGCCGAAACTGTAGGAGCTCCTTCATTATTAGGGGTATTAATCGGATACCCCAAAGGTTTAGCAGTACCCCAGGAACCATCCGGCTGTTTTTTGGAATAATAGAAATCTTCTTGTCCGTTAAGTTCCGATGCCGGTTGTTGCTTATTAATAGGAACCAGACGAGTAATAAAAAGCGTTTGTTCGTCGGCTGTTAACGATGGCCAATATTCATCTAATTCACTATTAACACTATCTCCTAAATTTATAGGATTAAACTGAACCGGTGTTTTTACTGCTTGATCAGCAAATTCAGCCCGTTCCAATATGATTTCAGTCAATCTTTTCAATCGAGGTTTAACATTTTTAAAGTCTGACACCCGCTTTAAATGAGCAACAGATTCGGAATAATAACCCATTCTATACTCTGTTTCACCAAGAAGATAATAAGTATTGGGTGAAAAATTAGGATCAATTGCCAAAGCTTGTTTATAGGCATCTATCTCTTTTTGATAATAGGCATTTTCCTCAAAAATATCCGCTTCCAATAAATAAGGTTCTATAAATTTCTTATCGGCTTTTTTTGCCATAGCTAAATAATTAAGTGCCTCCTCGTATTTCATGGAATTGTAACTACGATAAGCCGCTTCAAAAAATCTAATTGCTTTCTTCGAATTTGTCGAATAATCTTTTTTGTATTGTGAAAAACCTACTTGAGATAAAAACAAAAAGAAAAAAATTAGGATATTACGCATAATTTACCTGATATTAATATATTTATGTGTCTGTAACGACAGTTTCCATTTTGGATTTTTTTTAATATACTCAACAACCAACGGTGTATTAACTTCCCTGCGACTCCACTCCGGCTGCAAATAAAGATAGCATTCCTGCGATACTTTTTGTGCCATCTCTTCCGCCCACTTAATATCTTCCTCTATATTGTATATTATAACTTTTAATTCATTGGCTTTAGTATAAATATCGCCAATGGGTGGTTGTTGTTGTTTCGGTGATAAACATATCCAATCCCATTTGCCGGTTAAAGGATATGCTCCGGAAGTTTCCAAATAAGTTTTTATTCCGCGAGCATGCATTGCAGTACACAATTTATCCATTGAATACATCAATGGTTCTCCACCCGTTATCACAATGTCTTTGGCTTTGTGCTTTTCTACATTGGAAAGAATTTTGTTAATACTCACTACAGGATGTATCTCCGGATTCCACGACAACTTGGTGTCACACCACCGGCAACCAATATCACAGCCACCTATTCGCAAAAAATAAGCCGCTTTGCCAAAGTGAAAACCTTCTCCTTGCAGCGTATAAAACTCATCAACAAGTGGAAATTCCGTGCCGGCAGTAAAATTTTTCCAATTTTTTTTTGTTTGTATCATTAATAAACTCAATAAAAAAACAAAAGTGAAAAAAAAAATCCATTATTTTGCATCCTCAGGCAACTTTTTGCCTCTATTTTTTGTCACTCTATAGAAATTTAACAAATGCTAAAGGTAGATGAACAATTAGTTCGCAAATGTATTAAAGGTGATAGTCAAGCAATTGGAAAATTGTATCACCTTGTTTCTGCGGGCTTGTTCGGGATTTGTTTGCGGTATGCAAACAATTGGGAAGACGCACAGGATTTATTACATGACGGGTTCTTAAAGATAATGAATAATCTGAGTAAATTTCGTATGGAAGGTTCTTTCGAAGGTTGGTTACGAAGAATAATGGTTAACGAAGCTATTAACTATTACAGGAAAAAAAACATTGTTCAGTTTCAAGAATACGAAAATGTAGATTTTAAAGTAGAGGGATTTGAATTATCAGCAATAGAAAAAATGACACAACAAGAGTTACTGGATTTATTAGAACAATTACCTGCCGGTTATCGTATTGTTTTTAACCTTTTTGCAATTGAAGGATACTCACACGCAAAAATTTCCCAAATGTTAAATATTTCGGAAAACACTTCCAAATCGCAATACCGGAGAGCAAGATTAAAACTTCAGGAATTAGTAACAAAGTTAAATAAAATACCAACAAAAGAAACAATAAAAAGTGAAAGATAAATTCGAAGACATATTTAAACAAAAGTTCGATGGATTTGAAGTAAATCCGCCACAAAAGGTATTTCAAAGAATATCCGCCGACAAAACAATGCAGCCACAACCTGCCTTGAAACAAGTATGGATAATTTCAGGTATTTTAATTACGGCAATTGTCGTTTCCGGAATTATCTTTTTGAATCCTTCACAACCAACTCCAAATAACCAACAAACAAAATCAATTGTTAAAGAAAGTAAACAAGACGAGAGCAATACATTGGTAAAAAAACACAAACAAACCCAACAACCTTCTATCAAACAGAATAAAGCTAAAGCAACATCAAACCATATCAGCACAAACAATCTTGCTCAAAAGAACTTCAAAGAGTATCTCTTTGCAGGCAAAGATACCTTTATTTGCAACAACAAATTTTCATTAGCCGCTACAACAAATTTAAAATCTTTCCAAGGACAATGGATTTGTGGCAATAAAAATGCAATAATCCTCTCACCTAAATCCAAACAAACACTTGTACAATTTACAAAGAAAGGAACTTATCTATTAATTTATTCCGGATTCTACAATCAGTCATTTATAGCAGATACCATTACCATAATGGTTATGGGATTACCACCGGCAAATCGCTTTACCGACACATCTATTTATGGGTTAAAATTTGAGTTACCCAAAACTAAGAATATCAAATGGTCTGCCTATAAGAACATAAACAAAATAACCGAAGGCAAAAAAGTTTATCGTTTTGAATCAACATCTTATCAAACAGCACAAGCTATTCGTGAATTTACTTCCGGAACTTGTACTTTTACCGATACCGTTCTGTTCCGATTCAATCAACCAACAGACTTCTCAGATTTTACTTACCAAGTTAATGATGCTTTCTGTCACCAAAAAGGTAAAATAATCACGGACTTCCGTGGTAATTACATTTGTTTCCTTGATGGTAAATCGGTGAAAGATCCTAAAATAATTTTTGCAGAACCGGGTAAACACACTTTAACCGTCCAAGATAAAAACGGTTGCAAAAAAGATTTTCCAGTAACTATAGGTAAAATAGGTAAGATATTACCTAACTTTTCCTTATTTAGTTTAAATAATAATGCTAATACCCCTATTTATTTTCACAATCAAACCACTATAGATGCTATTGACTTTAATGAATATGAGAATATTAACTTTTTTTGGGATTTTGGTGATGGAAAAACCTCAAAAGAATCAGATCCGGAACACACTTATAAAAAATCCGGAACTTACGAAATTACCTTAACCGTAGTTTATGGCGACAGCTGCCAAGAAAAGACCCAGAAACAAATTATTATTAAACCAAATTCCGATTTACAATCTCCTAATGTTTTTTCACCTAATGGCGATGGTAAGAATGATATTTTCTTCGTTCAAGCAAAAGATTTAGTAGAATTTAAGGGTGAAATATTTTCATCGAAATCAGGTGAAAAAGTCTTTGAATGGACAGACCCTAATAAAGGATGGGATGGTAAAATTAATGGCAATGATGACGCACCGGAAGGAATCTACTATTTTGTTCTTAAAGGCAAAGGAAAAGATGGTAAATTATTCATCAAAAAAAGCAACTTATACCTCAAAAGATAATTAATTTTGATATGAATAAAGAATTTTATCTAATTTTGAAGCAACTTTTTTAATATTTTGATTGTTATACATATATAAATAAATACATATGAAAAAGATATTTTTATTACTATTAGCTGTTTTTTTCATTCGGTTCTCCTACGGACAAACATATTATATCTCCGACGGCGGTTCTGTTTCTACTTGCTCAGGCACTTTAGAACTTGGTAATGTTGTCGCCGGACAAACCTATACATTTACAATTTGTTCCAATGATGCTGCCGATGGAAATTCACATATATCAGTAACTCTAAGTCAATATAATATTACAAATGGCACTTTATGTGTATATGACGGTAATAGTACATCAGCCCCACAACTCGGATGTAATGAATGGCAAGCTTCCGATGTTATTGCAGCTACAGATAGTAATTCTACAGGATGTTTAACTTTTGAATACACAGCACAAACAGGCGATACTTTGGTTGGAGATATTCAGTGTAATTTTATGTGTGAACACTCTGAAGTTGAGATAGTAAACTCTAACCCTGCTTATGTAGTTGAAGACAGTGCCAACTATATAAACATTTGTGAAGGAGACACAATAACTTTTACAGTAAAAGGAAATTACTCAAACACAACTTATTCGCAATCAGATGCAACCTCTACATTTCATTGGGATTTCGGTGATGGCGATACAGTATCAGGCATCAATTTAACACAAGTTACACATTCATTCACAGGACATCGAGGATATAATGTTAGTGTTTATTTGACTGACGCTAAGAACTGTACCAGTTCCAACGAAGCCTCATGGCGTATCAGAATATCAAGACAACCTAGTTTTAGCGGAACAACAACCGACCCATCCATCATTTGCCCTGCATCATGTCAAGATGCTAATTTAACTTCAGTTATCACTGAACCACTATGGACAAATGAACCACATAATGCATATGCAGATACAACCTATTTACCTGATGGAACAGGAGAATCTTCTACTACATCAATTTTTATAGACCAGTTTAATCCAAATCAAACGATTACTAGCATTAATGATTTAAACGGTATTTGTGCTAATATGGAACATTCTTTCCTTGGCGATTTAGATATAAAAATAACCTGTCCTAACGGCACAACTGTTATGCTTGAAAATCAGGACAACAGTATATCTGAAACATATTTAGGAAACCCCATAGACATATATGGAGATACCCTTCCCGGAACAGGATGGGATTATTGTTGGACACCTAACCCTGACCACGATGTTATGAGTATTGAAGCTGCAAATTATGATACCCTACCATCGGGTTCTTATGCTTCTTATGAGTCATTAAGTAATTTAGTCGGTTGTCCAATGAATGGACAATGGACTATTACTGCCACTGATCATCATCCTCATGATGATGGCTATATCTTTTCATGGTGGATAAATTTCGATACATCTTTATATCCTAAAATATGGGAATATCAGAATACCGTTACTTCTCAAACATGGACAGCCCCCAATTCTTATGGACAAATCAGTTCCGACGATGGAAACGGTAATGCTGTAGGAACCTATTATTGCAACCACTCACATCCGACACAAACAAATGAACCTTTCAAAATCACAATTACCGATGACTATGGTTGTACTTATGATACGACTTTAAATGTAGTTGTATTATCAGACACCACTTCTAACTGCTGTTATAAACCGGATTTAAGTATCACAACAACACCTCAAACACTCTGTGGCTTAACAACCACACTTAACGCATCAATACAAACAGGTTACACAGGAAAATGGAAAATGTTTTCCGGTCCCGGAACAGCTATATTCTCAGATGCTGACAGTACTCAAACCGATGTTACAGTTGACACCTCCGGAACATATACATTCCAATATTCTTATGGATCAACAGATTGTGACACATTAGACACAGTACAAATTACATTCATAGAAAATCCTGTAGCTAATGCCGGTGGTAATTACTGGCCCGGATTATTTGGCTCCAACTCTGAAATAAAAACAGATACTGCTTGCGGATACGATTATCCCCTTAATGCACAACCATCTATTGGGACAGGGACATGGCACACTACTAATCCAGTTCACACATGGTTCCTAAATCCCAACTCAGCAACAACACACAATCCAAACGATACAGCACACACAGATAACTTAACCTATAATACTACCCCCAACTATTACGATTTTATTTGGATGGAGGACAATGGTCATGGATGTACCGATCAAGACACACTACGGTTATTCTTTGCCCCAAAACCAACGGGGAATTTTACCGCCACAACACCATGGTGTCTCGGTTATCCAAGCACCATTATTGCTCACACCTCTCAAACTCCGGATGATGACTATGGGCTAATTCACTTTAACTGGGAGTTGGATAGCGGTATTGTAGACACAACAGGAGGAATACCCGTAACAGGACAAGATGAGGATACTATTTTTGTCCATTGGGACAATGGAGCCGCCTCACATATTGTTTCATTATTCACAATTAATCAATATGGATGCAACTCTCCTACTAATTACGATACCATTGTAGAACAACCCAAAATGAATCCCGATTATGATGTTCAAAATGCAACTTGCGGTTTACCAAATGGTGTCATTACGCTTTATACCGATTATACTGATACCAACCGATTAACTTTCACTTGGGATTCCACTTTCACCAATCGTACCGACACAATACAGCAATATTTATTAGGTGATAAAACATTTACAATTCTTGTTCATAGTGAATCATTATCTCCCGATGCACCACAAGGAACAATGTGTACAGACACAATTAGTATTTATTTACCGGATACCGGTCATACTACTGCATTGTTTGATACCTCAATTAATGATGGTATTGCTCCATATACTGTATCAATTACCAATCTTTCTACTAATGGTCAAGATTACGAATGGAATGTCTATGACCAAGATAGTACATTGATATGGAGTGGACAAGATGAGTTTCCAACTTTTACTATCAATCAAGAAGGATATTATCATATTTCTCTAGTATCTATAAGTAGTGATAACTGCCTAGACACCACGGAATGGGGCGAATTTTATGTAGAAGCTTCGTCCAAAATGGATGTGCCAAATGTATTTACACCGAACGGTGACGGCATAAACGATTACTTCCAAGTTGCAGCTAAAACCTTAGAAACCTTCCACGGTATTATCACCAACCGTTGGGGTGAAAAACTCTACGAATGGGATAATTGGAAAGATGAATCAGCCGGATGGGATGGTAAAGTTGGTAACAGTCCGGCATCACCGGGGGCTTACTTCTATATCATAAAAGCAACAGGGAAAGATAATACAAAATATGATATGCAAGGAACATTCTATTTGCTACGGGCGAAGAAATAAATTCAAAATAGAAAAAGCCGCTGATGTGGCTTTTTCTATTTTCCAGCATTTTTTCATATAGAATAGTTATTTTTGCCAAAAATTCAGGTTTGAAAAATCTCATTAAATTTATTATTAGATATAACTTCTTTCTTATTTTTATTATCCTTGAAGGATTTTCATTCTTTTTAATCTTACAATATAATTT
>JALTEO010000367.1 GCA_027073875.1 Bacteroidales bacterium | reverse complement strand
TTCCAATTATAAAGATGATAGCTTCGGCCATAACGTTGGGTAGCGGTGGCTCAGGTGGAAGAGAAGGACCAATAGCCCAGATTGGCGCAGGATTTGGTTCATTCTTTGCAACAAAACTGGGTTTAACTGAGAAAAAGAGAAGGATACTCTTGGCAAGTGGCATGGGCGCCGGTGTGGGGGCCATATTCCATGCACCGATGGCAGGAGCAATCTTTGCAAGCGAAGTGCTTTATAAGGAACCTGAAATTGAAGGCGAGGTGTTCATATATACAATCGTTGCATCAATTGTAGCTTATTCTGTTTTTAGTATGTTCTTTGGATGGCATCCCCTATTTTATACCAAAACATTTCAATTCTCAAATCCCATAGAATTTGTATCTTACGCTATCTTGGCAATTGCATGTGGTTTATTTGCCATTTTCTACATAAAAGTATTTTACGGAGTGAGAGACAAAATCTTTAAGAAAATGCATATAATACCTCATTTAAAACCGGCTATTGGCGGACTCATTGTGGGTTTAATAGGCATTTTTGTACCCGATGCAATATCCACAGGTTACGGTGTATTGCAAGAGGCGTTAGATGGCACAGTAACCATAAAATTGTTATTGTTGGTTGCAGTTTTAAAAGTCTTTTCTACGGCCTTTACTATATCTAGTGGTGGGAGCGCCGGTGTTTTTGGACCTTCAATGGTAATAGGTGGCTCTTTAGGTGGAGCCGTAGGTTTGATTTTACATCACTTATCACCAAATTTGGTAAGCCAACCAGCCGCTTTTGTAATTGTGGGAATGGTAGGTTTTTTTACAGCAGCGGCAAATACACCGTTTTCAACCATTGTTATGGTCACAGAAATGACAGGAAACTACCACTTGATCGTTCCGTCCATTTGGACAGCTAGCATTAGCTATATAATCGCCCAAAAGTGGACAATCTACGAAAAACAGGAGAAAAACAGAAAATTATCACCAGCTCATAAAACCGAATTTTCAAAAGACATTTTAGAAGAGATAAAAATTAAAAATATTATATCTAAGGACTATAGTTGGGTTTACCAAAAAACGCCTATAAAAGAGGTTTATGAAAGGCTAAAAAATAGTGATAACGATGCTATATTAATGTTCGATGTCAACGAAAATCTCAAAGGCATAATAACAATGAGAGTTTTAAAAACTGTTTTGGGAGAGGATGAAGAATTTATGGACTTTCTTGTAGCAGAAGATATAGCAAATGAGCAGTTAATTACAACCACGGAAGATGAAAACTTAAACACACTACTGCACAAAATGGGCTTTAAAGATATTGCTCTTGTGCCTGTAGTTAAAGAAAAGAATCCAGAAAAAGTCATAGGCGTGGTAAAAAGGAAAGATATTATAAAAACTTACAACGAAGCGACATTAAAAATGAATGTTTGAAAAAAGAAAATTTTGGTGATATAAGTGAGGGTCTATGTGCGGAATTGTTGGTTATTCTGGTGATAAAAAAGCTTTGGGTATATTACTATCTGGGCTACAGTCACTTGAATACAGAGGATACGACTCAGCAGGCATATCTTTAAAAAACGCCAGCAAGATAGAAACTATTAAAACAAAAGGAAAGGTAACAGATCTAATCACATTAATCGCAGA
>JALTEO010000366.1 GCA_027073875.1 Bacteroidales bacterium | reverse complement strand
ATTTAATGATAAAAATTCAGTAGAAGTTAAAATCATAAATTTTCACCGTTGACGAAATTAAACAATATTCTCTGCATAAAAGGGATAGATACTGTCAGCCGTTAATAAAGTACTTTATAAAATAAAAAGGTGCTGCATCTAAACAGCACCTAATTTTAAAATAAGCCGGATATATCTATGTATTACTTGTCAGTATCAACAGTTTCCTGATTCTTGAAGACAATTTTTTCTCCATCGGAATCTATAATAATTTTGCTGTTACTTTTAACTTTTCCGGCAAGTATATTGCGAGATAAATCGTTTAAGATATAGGTCTGGATTGCCCGTTTTAGCGGACGAGCACCATAAACGGGGTCAAAACCTGCTTTGGCAATTAAGTCAACGGCTTTGTCGGTAGCATCAATATCTATATTGTTTTTCTGCAATCTTTGTTTAACATTATTCAGTTGCAATTTCACAATTTGTTTAATCTCGTCGCGGTTAAGCGGTGTAAACATTATAATGTCATCAATACGGTTCAAAAACTCGGGACGGATTGATTTTTTAAGCAATTCAAAAACTTTTTTCTGCGTTTTTTCTATTATCTCTTTGCTGTTTTCTTCGTTAATATTTTGAGTTTCTTCTTGTATGATATGCGAACCGATATTTGATGTCATTATTATAATCGTATTCTTAAAATTTACGATTCGTCCTTTATTATCAGTCAATCTGCCATCGTCTAATACCTGCAACAGAATGTTAAACACATCGGGATGTGCTTTTTCTATTTCGTCTAATAAAACAACCGAATACGGTTTATGACGCACGGCTTCGGTAAGTTGTCCGCTTTCGTCGTAGCCCACATACCCCGGAGGAGCACCGATTAATCGCGAAACCGAATGGCGTTCCTGATATTCCGACATATCAATCCGTGTCATCATATTCTCATCATTAAAAAGGAACTCGGCTAACGCCTTAGCCAACTCGGTTTTACCTACACCTGTTGTTCCCAAAAAGATAAATGAGCCGATAGGTTTTTTATCGTCTTGTAAGCCGGCACGCGAACGGCGTACAGCGTCAGATATTGCTGTAATTGCTTGCTCCTGACCCACTACCCGTTTATGTAATTCTTCTTCGAGATGCAACAATTTTTCGCGTTCGCTCTGTAACATTTGTTTTACGGGAATGCCTGTCCACCGAGATATTACTTCGGCAATATCTTCGGAATCAACTTCTTCCTTAATAAGCGGATTATTTTCCTGAGATTGATTAAGTTTTACCTTTAATTGTTCAATCTCCTCTTCAAGTGCTTTGATTTTACCGTATTTTATTTCGGCTACTTTTCCATAGTCGCCTTCGCGTTCAGCAATTTCGGCTTGTGTTTTATATTCGTCAATCAAAGTTTTGTTGGTCTGTATTTTACTTATGAGTTCCTTTTCGCTTTTCCATTTTGCCTTTAAAATATTGACTTCTTGGGTAAGGTTCTCTATCTCTTTTGTCAACTCCGAGATTTTTTCGTTATCTTTTTCTCGTTTTATTGCTTCGCGTTCAATCTCTAATTGCTTAATTCGTTTATCAATTTCGTCTATTTCTTCGGGAACGGAATTTAGCTCCATTTTAAGTTTCGATGCCGCTTCATCTATCAAATCAATAGCTTTGTCGGGCAATCTACGGTCCGAAATATAGCGTTGCGATAATTCAACAGCCGAAATGATTGCTTCGTCTTTGATTCGTACTTTATGATGTGTTTCGTATTTTTCTTTAATTCCTCTAAGAATAGATATGGCACTTAGTGTATCGGGTTCGTTAACCATTACCGTTTGAAAACGGCGTTCAAGGGCTTTATCTTTTTCAAAATATTTTTGATATTCGTTGAGGGTAGTCGCTCCTATTGCCCGTAATTCGCCACGAGCAAGAGCCGGTTTTAAGATGTTGGCGGCATCCATCGCACCTTCGCCTTTCCCTGCACCGACAATTGTGTGAATCTCATCAATAAAAAGAATTATCTCACCATCAGCTTTTATGACTTCTTTTGTAACGGCTTTTAGTCGTTCTTCAAATTCGCCTTTATATTTTGCTCCGGCAACCAGTGCTCCCAAATCTAACGAAAAAATCGTTTTGTGTTTGATGTTTTCGGGAACATCACCACGAATAATTCTATGTGCCAATCCTTCGGCTATTGCTGTTTTTCCAACGCCGGGCTCACCAATTAAGATAGGATTGTTTTTTGTTCGCCGCGAAAGGATTTGCAATATCCTGCGAATCTCCTCGTCACGACCAATAACAGGGTCTAATTTGCCCGAAGCGGCAAGCTCGTTTAAGTTATGTGCATATTTGCTTAACGAGTTGTAAGTGTCTTCGGCAGATTGCGATTGTACTTTTGAACCTTTTCGTAGTTCCTCAATTGCTTTTTTTGTTGATTCAACAGTTACACCGGCATCTTTTAAAAGGTTTGCAACATTATCTTTTCCGTATAAAATAGCCAAAAACAAAAATTCCAATGAAACAAAAGAATCGTTATTATCTTTGGTTAATTTCTCGGCTTTTTGAAAGGTCTTGCTTATATTTTCGGAAAAATAGGGCTCTCCACCGCTAACCTTCGGATTAGAAGTTAAAATATTATCTAAAACAGTTTTAATATTTTCAAAGTTTACACTTTGTTTAGATAATAAATATTTAGTTACTTTTTCGTCGGCACTTAAAATACCGTAAAGCAAATGAGAGTTGTCAATGGCCTGATTTTCAAGCTCACGAGCTTTATTGATTCCACTCTCAACAGCTTCTTGTGATTTTATGGTATAATTATCAAATTTCATAGTCTTATATATTTTTTAGTTCACGCTTCTACATCAAATTATCGACCAATTATAAATTCGGAAATTATGTCATATTATTTTAAGGGGAGTTCTAATAATTCCTTTCTTTCAAGAAACAAATGAGATGAATAAGATGCAAGGCATAAATTTTTCTGAATAGCCGTAGCTATTGAGAAAAATTTTAACGATGTCAGATTGTTTATCACATTTGTTCCCGTAAGGGTTTACAGTGTTTTCCATATACTTCTTCAGATTTTCTTGCATTATCCCGATAGTGCATCAAAAATCTTCATCGTCTATAAAAAAACTCTGAAAATCTTGATGCGAAGAAATTATCAGAACTCCCCTTTATGATTTTCTGCTTTTTTTTCAGACAATTGTAAATTAATCTGTAATTCTGTCGTGAGGAATTATTTGAACCTTGCTAAAGTTTTCCCTCTACATAATCTCTACATTATACAATCTATAAAACATAAGACACTAATAATCATTAAGATATATTTAACTTGTTTTGTATAGCTTTTGTATCACCTTAATTATATTGGATTTTTATATACTTTTGTATCAAGTTTAACTAAAAATTTCAATCACAATGAAAAAACTCTATTTATTCTTAATGGCAATGAGTTTAGGTCTGTTCGCTTTCTCGCAGACAGATATTCTCGTTGAAAACTTTGAAAGTGCTTCAGGAACAACCCCTCCCACAGGATGGACCAGAACATCCAATGGCGTAGGTTGGAAATTTGGAGCCAATTTAAGTAGCAAATATTGGAAAATACCCTCCCATACGAAATATGCTGCAGCTAATGATGATGCCGGAGGTAATGGTAATGATGGTAGTGTCGATTATTTGATAACACCGGCTTTAGATTTATCCGGATATTCTGCTGTCATCTTGACTTTTGCTGAATTTATGGATGGAAAATATGAAGAAACAGCTTCCGTTGAGGTTTCTACTGACAGCGGTAGTACATGGACAAAAATCTATGATATTATCAAAGACAAAGACTGGAAATCAGTAACCATATCTCTAAATGCTTATGCAGGGCAATCGAATGTAATGGTTGGATTTCATGCCAACGACAACGAAAAATGGGCAAGTGGTTGGGCTATTGATGATGTACATATTTATGAGCCACTTGATAATAATGTTGCTTTTACCGCTATTAATACAGCTCCTTATGTTGCTGCCGGTAATGTATCTCTAAAAGGAACATTTCAAAATATGGGTGGTGACACATTAACCAGTATAAATATTATGTGGTCAATAGATAACGGAACAACTGTTCATACCGATAGCTTAACCGGCTTAAGTATTACCACTGCCGAAATATATGATTTTACACATTCTATTGCTGTTGATATGTCGGTACCACAGGATTATAATGTAATGATGTGGCTTGCCAGCCCAAACGGACAGACTGATGGTGATACTTCAAACAATCAGGTTACCAAATTAATTTCATCAGTGAGTCAAATTCCGAAGAAAGTTGTTGTTGGTGAAGAAACCGGTGGAACTTGGTGCGGCTTTTGCCCAAGGGGATTAGTTGCTTTAAAGGATTTGGCACATTATCATCCGGATACATGGATTGGCATCTCAGTTCACAATAATGATCCAATGAAGAATAGTGTTTATGACGGTGCTATGAAAAATTATGTCTCAGGATATCCCAGTGGATTGGTTGATCGTGCAGGAGGTATAGAAGTGGATCCCGGAGATTTTGACTCTACTTACCAAGTAAGAAAAAATGTCGTTTCCCCTGTTGCTGTTAATGTTACCAATGTTTCATGGGATTATTCCACTCGCGAGATAACATTTGATGTAGTAGCTACTTTCTACACAAATACCACCCGTGATTTTCGTATGAACGCTGTAATACTTGAAGATAGTGTAACAGGAACCGATACCGCATGGTCTCAAACAAATTATTATAGCAGTTCTGCTTATGGCATAGATTTAATTGATTGGGAAGGAAATAACTGGAAAAATTATCCTATACATGTTCCTACTGCTGATATGGTTTATGACCATGTAGCCCGTGGGATTCTCGGTGGATGGAATGGAACAGAAGGAAGTATTCCCGATACGATTGTTGATGGAACACCAAATACTTATTCGTATTCATATACTGTTCCGGAATCATATGATGCAACCAAAATATACATTGTAGGGATGGTTATCGACCAAACTTCCGGTGAAATATTGAATGGCTATGAATTAAGAACATTACCTACTTCTATTCAAACAAGCACAAAAGAAACAGTTTCGTTATTTCCTAATCCAACCAATGGTATTTTGAATGTTGCAAATGCTACAGGTGCTACCATTCAAGTTTGGAGTATGTTAGGACAAAAAGTTGCAGAAGTTAATCATGCAAACAATCTCGAACGCATTGATTTATCAAATTATTCTAACGGAACATTTATCGTAAGAATAATTACAGACAAACAAATAACCACAAAGAAAATTAATTTGATTAAATAAACTATCTCATAAGTAGTAATAGAAGAAGACTGTTCCGAATCGGAACAGTCTTCTTTTTTATAAGACAGTTCGATTATCCCACTTTATACCAAACCGGTAGTATTCCCTTTTTGTGTATATTTAAAGCTATGAGTATTTTTCATGTCGAACTCAGGTTATTATTCACGATTATAAGCACATAAAGCCATTCTAATTTGACCATACGAAAACTCATCGCCAACAATATTTTTTATTTGTGCAAGTCCTTCTATTTTAGATTGTTTATCAAAAATACTTTTTAATTTTTCGTAAGATTCTTTCGGCATAATCTCGCTTATATCAATATCTCCTGTTTTAATATAGTCTGATAAATGTGTTTCGATTGTGCTTACAACAAAAGCTCGTTCTTTTGCTATTTCTTCAATAGTTTTTCCTTCTTTAAAAAGTTTAAATGAAAGTTCTTTTGTATTTATTTTAACTCCTTTTTCCGGAATTAAATCTT
>JALTEO010000365.1 GCA_027073875.1 Bacteroidales bacterium | reverse complement strand
AGCGAATTTGCTTTAGGTTCAGAAGAATATTAACCACATCTTCTGTTACCCCTTTGATAGTAGAAAACTCATGATGAACACCATCAATACGAACATGCGTAATGGCATATCCCTCAATGGAATTTAACAGTACTCTTCTCAGTGCATTACCAATGGTAGCCCCAAAACCGGGCTCTAATGGAGAAAATTCAAAGGTAGCCAAATGGTCTTCACCTTCAAGCATAAATACTTTATCGGGCTTTTGGAATGGAATAATTGACATAAGATATAGATTATTTTGAATACAATTCAACAATAAGTTGCTCAGTAATATTTTCAGGGATTTCAGATCGTTCTGGAAAATTCAAAAATTCTCCAGACATTCTATCTGCATTCCATTCTAACCATGCATATTTATTGGCACGGTCAGATTTCAGAGAGTCAAGAATCACTTCAAGCGATTTTGATTTCTCACGAACAGACACAACATCGCCTTGTTTTAACAACATTGAAGGAATATTCACAACTTTGCCATTAACACAGATGTGTTTATGCCCAACTAATTGACGGGCTCCGGCACGCGTTGGTGCAATTCCTAATCGATAAACGACATTATCTAAACGGGATTCAAGTAACTGAAGTAATACTTCACCTGTTACACCCTTTTGCGATGATGCTTTTTTAAACAAGTTTGAGAATTGGCGTTCCAATACACCGTATGTATATTTCGCTTTTTGTTTCTCCTTTAACTGAATACCGTATTCCGAGACTTTTCTTCTACGGTTCATCCCATGTTGTCCGGGTGGATATTTTTTCTTTTCAAAAGCTTTATCCTGCCCGTAGATGGGTTCTAAAAATTTTCTTGCAATTTTGGTTTTTGGACCTATATATTTTGCCATTTCTTAAATAATATTTTTGTTACAATTAAACTCTTCTCCGTTTTGGTGGACGACATCCATTATGTGGCAATGGAGTAACATCTATAATTTCAATCACCTCTATGCCAACTCCGGCAATACTTCTGATGGCTGATTCTCTTCCTGAACCGGGACCTTTCACAAATAATCTCACTTTTCTTAATCCCAAATCAAAAGCTTCTTTTGCAGCTTCTTCGGAAGCTATTTGTGCAGCATAAGGTGTGTTTTTCTTTGAACCTCTAAACCCTTTTTTCCCGGCAGAAGACCATGATATTACTTCGCCATTGGCATTTGCCAAGGTAATAATGATATTATTAAATGATGAAGAAATATGTGCCTGACCGATTGGTTCAATCTTGACTTTTTTCTTTCTTGTTTTTGTTGGTTTTTTAGCCATAATTCATCAATTATTTAGTCACTTTCTTTTTGTTAGCAATTGTCCGTTTTTTACCGCGACGCGTACGAGCATTATTTTTGGTATGTTGTCCGCGAACAGGTAATCCAATTCTGTGACGAATACCACGATAAGATGCAATATCTTGCAATCGTTTAATATTTGTCTGAATTTCAGAACGCAACTCACCTTCAATCTTGTAATTTTGCGAGATAATATTACGAACATTAGAGATTTGATCATCCGACCAATCTTTTACTTTTACATTGACATCTATTCCTGCTTCTGTCAGAATTTTAGTTGCATTAGTCCTTCCTATACCAAAAATATAGGTTAGTGCAATTACACCTCTTTTATTATCAGGAACATCAACACCGGATATACGAGCCATATATTTAAAAATTTTTGGGTTGCAAAATTAATACTTTTATCCTTGCCGTTGTTTAAATTTAGGATTTTTTTTATTGATGACATATAATCGCCCTTTTCTTCTGACAATTTTACAGTCAGCACTTCTCTTTTTTACAGATGTTCTTACTTTCATAATAGTTATTTTATTTATATCTAAAAGTTATTCTTCCTTTGGTTAAATCATAAGGTGACATTTCAACTTTCACTTTATCTCCGGGTAGAATACGAATATAATGCATCCGCATCTTCCCTGAGATATGGGCGGTAATCACATGCCCATTTTCAAGTTCAACACGGAACATTGCATTAGACAATGCTTCTAATATCGTTCCGTCTTGTTCTATTGATGGTTGTTTTGCCATATTATAATTTAATTAATTTTTTTATTTTAATATTTATTTACAATTACAAATCTTATTTATTTTGATAAACTACTTTATCAATCATTTCAAAATCAGATAAAATATCCGCCTTACCATTTCTAATAGCAATAGAATGTTCAAAATGGGCAGACGGTTTACCATCCAGCGTTGAGAATGTCCAACCGTCATTTGCTATCTGAACATCTTTACTTCCCATATTAATCATCGGCTCTATTGCTATTACCAACCCGTTTTTTATCTTCTTCCCATTTCCGCGTTTACCGTAATTAGGAACTTGGGGTTTTTCGTGAAGGTGTCGTCCTACGCCATGACCAACTAATTCTCTGACTACCGTATAACCCAAACTCTCAACATGCGATTGAACAGCATAACCTATATCACCAATTCTATTACCTGCTACTGCGGCTTCAATACCTTTGTATAAACCATCACGGGTAGCTTTCATCAGTTTCAGTTTTTCTTCATCTACCTCTCCTACCGGAAAAGTATAAGCAGAATCGCCAAAGAAACCATTTAAGATAGTTCCACAGTCTATTGAGACAATATCACCCTCTTTAATAATAACCTTTTCCGATGGTATGCCATGAACAATTTTGTTGTTTTCGGATATGCACAGTGTTGCGGGGAAACCTTCGTAACCTTTAAAAGCCGGTTCGGCTCCATGGTCGCGAATAAATTCCTCGGCAATTTTATCCAACTGCAAAGTGCTAATACCCGGCTTTAGGATTTTTCCCATTTCAGCCAAGGTTTTAGACACCAACAAATCGGCTTGTCGTATTTGCTCTATTTCATCGTCAGAATAAATCATAGCTTATATAGAAGCACCGTAGCTTCCACGACCTTTAATTCTTCCTGATTTGATAAGACCATCATAATGTCTCATCAGCAAATGACTCTCAATTTGTTGCAGCGTATCTAACACTACGCCAACCAAAATCAACAATGAAGTTCCGCCATAAAATCTGGCAAAGCTGTTATTAACACCTGCTATCATAGCGAAAGCCGGCAAAATAGCAACCAATGCCAAGAAAACAGAACCGGGTAAGGTAATTTTGGACATTATAGAATCAAGGAACTCAACAGTTTTTCTTCCGGGTTTAACACCGGGAATAAAACCGCCATTTTTTTTCATATCTTCTGCCATCTGTGTCGGATTAATAATAATAGCAGTATAGAAATATGTAAATATTATAATTAAAATTGCAAAAGTAAAATTATACCAAAATCCCGTAAAGTCAGCAAACGCCGCAGCAAATCCAGACATAGTATCGGAAGTTGAAAAACCGGCAAGCATCATCGGCACAAACATCAATGCTTGAGCAAAAATGATAGGCATAACTCCGGCAGCATTTACTTTCAACGGAATATATTGGCGTACACCACCATATTGTTTATTACCAACAATCCGCTTGGCATATTGGACAGGGATTTTTCGGACCGCCTGTACTAAAGCAATGGTAATCAGTATTACCAGTAGTAACATTACTAACTCAATCAGTAACATAACTAATCCACCCTGACCACTCAGACGGGTTCCAAACTCTGCCGCCAAGGCAAAGGGAAATCTCGCAATAATACCAATCATAATGATTAATGAGATACCGTTACCTATCCCTCTATCCGTAATTCGTTCACCAAGCCACATAATAAATACAGTACCGGCAGTTAAAATGATTACAGAACTAATGGTAAAGAAAGTACCTTTCAAAACAAAGGCAGTTTCAGGCAACTGAGCATGTAAATTTGCCAAATAGCTTGGTGCTTGGAATAATAAAATAACTACTGTCAAATAACGCGTAATCTGATTGATTTTGTTTGTACCACTTTCGCCTTCTTTTTGCAACCGTTGGAAATATGGAACCGCAACGCCTAATAATTGAACAACGATAGAAGCAGAAATATAGGGCATAATACCCAAAGCAAAAATAGAAGCATTAGAAAAGGCACCTCCGGAAAACATATCTAACAAACCAAGTACTCCATTAGCTGTTTGTTTTCTCAGATTCTCTAATTGGGAAGGATCAATTCCCGGCAAAACGATAAAAGACCCTAACCTATAGATTAATAAAATGCCTAAAGTATAGAAGATTCTTTTTCTAAGTTCTTCTATCTTATAAATGTTGACTAATGTCTCTATTAATTTTTTCATTTGCCAATAATATTTGCTGTACCATTTTGTTTCTCAATAGCTTCTTTGGCCGAATTTGAATAAGCATGTGCAAAAACCTCCAATTTCACTTTAATTTCACCGGTACCAAGGATTTTCAATAAATCTTTTTGTTTTATCAATCCTATTTCCTTTAAGAAATCAATATCAATTTTAGAAACCTTATGCTTTTCTGCAAGATATTGTAAATCCTGAAGATTAAGTACACGGTACTCTTTGCGATTAATATTTTTAAATCCATATTTTGGCACCCTTCTTTGTAAAGGCATTTGTCCACCTTCAAAACTTCTCTTGCGGGAATAACCTGAACGGGATTGTGCTCCTTTATGACCACGAGTAGCTGTACCGCCCATTCCGGAACCTTGTCCGCGACCGATTCTTCTTACTTTTCCTTTAACACTCCCCTTAGCAGGTTTCAAATTATGTAATTCCATTTTTTATTCTCCTTAAATTTCTTCAACTTTAACTAAGTGTTTAACTTTATTTACCATCCCTAAGATAGTAGGTGTGGCATCATGTTCCACTTTCTTGTGCATTTTTGTTAATTTTAATGCAATAAGTGTTTCCTTTTGAGATTTCTCGTATCCTATTCCACTCTTAACCAATTCTATTCTTATCTTTTTCATAAACGAAATTTTATCCGTTAAAAACTTTGTCCAAAGTAACATTTCTCTGTTTAGCAATTGTTTTAGGGTCCCTTAATTCCAATAAAGCGTTAAAAGTTGCTTTAACTAAATTATGTGGATTTGATGAACCTTTTGATTTTGCCAAAACATCTTTGATGCCGACACTCTCTAAAACAGCACGCATAGCACCACCGGCTTTAACCCCCGTACCACTGGAAGCAGGTTTCATAAAGACTCTTGCACCACCATATTTGGCAGTTTGTTGGTGAGGAATAGTTCCTTTATGAAGCGGCACCCTAATTAAATTCTTCTTGGCATCTTCTACTCCTTTGGCAATGGCTGTGGTAACCTCATTGGATTTTCCAAGTCCATGACCGACAATTCCATCTTCATTTCCAACCACAACAATAGCAGCAAAACTAAATGTTCTACCACCCTTGGTTACTTTTGTTACTCTTTTGATTGCAACTAAACGATCTTTTAATTCGAGATCTGTGGTTTTTATTTTTCTAATACTTCCTGACATAATATTTAAAATTTAAGTCCTCCTTCTCTGGCACCTTCAGCAAGTGCTTTAACTCTGCCAAAATAAGGATAACCGTTTCTATCAAAAACAATTGTTTCAATTTTTTTCTCTTGTGCTTTTTTAGCAGCTAACATACCAACCTTTTTTGCTTGTTCGGTTTTGTTCATTTTTTCATCACCAAGTTCTTTTGACGAAGCACCAAAAAGTGTTTTACCTGCCTCATCATCAATAAATTGAACATAAATATTGGTATTACTGCGAAAAACGGAAAGACGAGGTCTTTCAGCTGTTCCTTTAACAATTTTACGAATTCTATATTTAATTCGTTGTCTGTTTTCTTTTTTTGTTTGAGCCATAATAATTTA
>JALTEO010000364.1 GCA_027073875.1 Bacteroidales bacterium | reverse complement strand
ATGCAGGTAAAAATGATTGATTTATTTAATAATAGTTTAAGTATGAAGAAGTTACTGTCTTTTTTTCTTGTTGCAGCAATTTTCCTAGGTTTTTTTACAGGATGTAAAAAAGGCGACATGGATCCTTTCTTTTCAATTTACTCTAGAAAACACCGTGTAGTAGGTGAGTGGGAGATTAACTCATGGAAAGATTCCCGTACTTATGTTGATAATGGAGGAACAAATACAACTATCAATATTACTATTTCAGGAACAGGTATTACTGTTGATACAATTTTCTTGCATTCATCTTATGACACTACCAAAACATGGACGGGTGTAATAAATGAATCAAAATATAATTTCAAGAAAACAGGACAATTGGAATATACTCTTGATTTTACGCTAACGCATGAGTGGAAAAATACAGACGACAATACAGGACATACTTATGATTCTACTTATACTTGGAATTATCGTTTTATTAATACGGGAACATGGAATTTTTTAGCTAAGATAGATGATTATAAGAATAAAGAGAGAATCTCCATGGTCTGGGAAGACACAAAAGAAGTTGTGAATTTCAGTAAGCACTTGGAAGATGACGATGGAAACGGTTTAATTACTATTACAAATGCTCAGACATTAGAGAGTACTGAGAACAATTATGCTAACGGTGAATTTACCGATATATGGGCATTAAAGGAATTGAAGGAAAAGGAAATCATTATGGATAGAACTTATAATCAAATTTATACACATGCTTTAACAGGTATTAATGGAGAGAAACAAACGATGAGCGGAACCTCTGAAATGACATTACAGCCAAAAGCAAAATAATAAATTATCATAAGAATGAAAATATTAGGGCTGTTTTTCAGCCCTTTTTTTTGCATTATCGTAAATTATTTTTGAAAAATGACGATAAAATTTCTGTACTCTCTTTTTCTAAAATACCAGAAATAACCTTTGTTTTTTGTGAGAATATTTTAGTGGAATACGATGAGTATCCTTTTTTCCGGTCTTTTGTTCCGTAAACAATTTTTGGGATTTGTGCCCAATGAATAGCTCCTGCACACATCAAACAAGGTTCAACCGTAACATAAAGTGTACAATCCTTTAAGTATTTGCTACCGAGTGTTGCCATCGCACCTGTTATTGCAAGCATTTCGGCATGTGCTGTTGCGTCATTTAGTGTTTCCGTTTGGTTATGTGCTTTTGCAATTATCTTATCGTGGCATACAATAATTGCACCAATAGGAATTTCTCCTTTATCCATGGCAATTCGGGCTTCGTTGAGTGCCACCTGCATATATTGAATATCTTTATCCAAATTATTATTATTTTATTTTCCAATCATATTCTGTGTCCCAGCCGGATTTTACTTCCAGTGCTTTCGGGTAGAAAAAAACTGTTTCGGGTTGTTTCATCTCTTTTAAATTCCCGGTATCCCATTCATTATTTTGATTGCTGTCAATAAAAACTTTTAACCGGTAAGTTCCCGGATTTAATTGTTCAAAAACAAGAACAGAGTCATCAGGAAACGCATTTGTTTCCCGTAGAAGAACATCATTGGCATCTAACAGTTGGAAAACGAGGTGCTTTTCTTCGGTAATAATTTTACAGCGGATAGTCCCGTAATAATCGGGGTCTTGAATACTGA
>JALTEO010000363.1 GCA_027073875.1 Bacteroidales bacterium | reverse complement strand
TACGGAAGTGAAAACCTATTTCAACAGCGTTATTGATTGGGTTTCCAGCGTGTTTATTGATGTGGAAAGCGAGATGCGTGGGATAGAATGGGGACGATTATACGAAATATATCACAAAAAATCTTATGATCCCAAAAAAGTTTCGGCTGCAGTACACAAACTATATGCCGATCCGTATGTAAAAAACCGACGGGGTATTTTTGAGTATATTTTAAGTGGTTCAATAGACACAAAATTACTTAATGTTCGCGTTTTTGATGAAGCAACCAAAAAAGCAGTTTACGAAAGACAAACTGCTAAAGCTAAAGCAAAAGGAATTTCAAATTGTCCGCTGTGCGCCATTGGGCATGACGCCAACAAAAGTAAAATCTGGCCGTTTAATGAAATGGACGCCGACCATGTATCAGCCTGGAGTAAGGGCGGTAAGAGTGATATTAAAAATTGCCAAATGTTGTGCAAGACCCATAATCGCGCAAAAGGCAATCGGTAAATAAGATAATTGAATTAAGGTCGGGAAATAAATCAATTTAGAATATTCACTTCATTAAATTGGTGGAGCTGAAATAATAAATTATGATTAAGCTTACGCTTGATACAAACTGCATTATCAATTTGTTAGATTACAAATCAAACTCCGCAATCTCAGTGGATGAATTGGCGGAAATTATGCGCTATGGCTTGGAAGGTGATGTGAATATTGCTATTACAACAAGAGTGGATAGTGACATCAATAAAGACAAAGATAAAAATCGAAAGGGTGAAATGCTTAAACGAATTTCCATGTTCCCAACTATCGGTACTATTGTTAGGTTAGATATTTCAAGACTCGATAGTGGCGATGTTTTGGCTAGTGAAAAATACAAGGTTCTTGGAAATGAATTGAAAAAAATTATTTTTCCCGGCCTCAAGAAAAATGACCCTCATTACAGCAATAAAATTAACGATATTGATCATTTGATTAGTCATAAAATCAACCAGAGAGATATTTTTGTTACTGATGATAAACAAATACTGAAAAAAGCTGAAGCGCTTAAGTCAAGTGCTGGTATAAAAGTAATGGATCCAAAGAAGACGCTTGAATACATAAACCTACGAGCGAATCAAGTGGTTCTTGCTAAGGAATTTTCTGAAAAATTTAATGAATATAAAAATATTGTGCTATCAGCTATGAATAAGGAGATTAACGATGCTCAGGCAACGAAGTTTGAGGAATTGCGAAAGTGGATGGTGCGCAAGCTTCCAGTGATAAAGGACGGTTTATTAAATTTTAAATTTCGGATGATATTAGTACCAACAGGAAGGCAAAGGGTTTTCGGACAAGATGATCTTATGTCACTGCGGACATTTAATGATCGATTAAACGGAATTTTGAGAGAGCGAGATCCTTTGAACATCCCTAAAATAGCATCGACATACCAGCTTAATTATACAGGATACAGATCGGAGAAAGAACAGATAAACATGACAATTTTATTTTTGAATTCAGTGGAAGATAGTTTGCTCGGATATTTAGGGGTATTAGAATCTCAGTAAAGGGTATGTATAACTTTCTTTACATTACTCTTGACAAAAAATTTTACATTGTATAAAATTAGAAATGATTAATTTTAAATTTTGAATTATGAGGAAAAATAATTTAATAC
>JALTEO010000362.1 GCA_027073875.1 Bacteroidales bacterium | reverse complement strand
TGAAACATATCTTTGAACGGACTTCCGCTCTTATTAAGAATTATAAACCCGACGAATTAGCCATTGAATCGCCGTTCTTGGACAAAAATGTGCAGGTCGCTATTAAGCTGGGACGGGCACAAGGCACTGTGATGGTAGTTGCCTTGAATAATGATATTCCGATTTACGAATATGCACCGCTGAAAATTAAGATGGCACTTACAGGCAACGGACAAGCATCAAAAGAACAAGTTGCCGGAATGTTACAGCAAATCTTTAAAATAGAAAAAATGCCTTCAAAATTAGATGCTACCGACGGATTGGCTGCTGCTTATTGTCATTTCATCCAGCCGGAATACAGCAAATCAGGTTCCTCTGCTAAAAGCTGGGCAGACTTTGTGAAAAAGAATCCGGACAAGATAAGATAAATTATTTGTCGTTCACAATTTTCCATAATGGTTGAAAACGCAGATATCAAATCCACAATAAAAAATTTGCCCGAGAAACCCGGTGTGTATCAATATCTGGATAAAACAGGGAAAATTATCTACATTGGCAAAGCCAAAAACCTAAAAAAGCGGGTGGCTTCGTATTTTACCAAAAATCATCCGCACGGAAAAATTCGCGTGCTGGTAAAACAAATCAGGGACATCAAATACACCATAGTAGAAACCGAAACCGATGCCCTTCTGCTCGAAAACAACCTGATAAAGAAATATACGCCCAAGTATAATGTGATGCTCAAAGACGACAAGACTTATCCGTGGATTGTCATTAAAAACGAGCCGTTTCCACGGGTATTTCTTACGCGGCATTATATTCAGGACGGGTCGGTATATTTCGGTCCTTACACTTCGGTAAAATTAGCCCGTTCGTTCATTGATCTGTTTCACAAACTGTTTTATCTGCGGACTTGCAAATATGCCTTAACACCTGAAAACATCGCAAAAGGCAAATTCCGTGTCTGCCTCGAATATCACATCAACCGCTGCAAAGCACCGTGCACCGGCAAGCAAAACGAAACAGAATATTTAACTTACATTGACCAAGTCAAGAAAATCCTAAAAGGCAATATCCGTCAGGTTGCAGACTATCTGGAAAATATGATGCAGTCGTATGCCGAAGCACTTGAATTTGAAAAAGCACAGGAAGTTAAAGAAAAGCTGGAATTTGTCAAGCGGTTTCAGGCAAAGTCAACGGTTGTCAACCCTGCCATTCACGATGTGGATGTATGCAGCATTGTCTCCGACGAGAAAAACGGTTATATCAATTACTTGAAAGTGATGAACGGTGCCATTGTCCAGACACACACAGTGCGGCTCAAAAAGAAGCTGGATGAAAGCGACAACGAACTGCTGTTACTGGGAATGACCGAACTTCGCCGGCGGTTTAACTCGCAAACGCGTGAAATGATTGTGCCTTTTATACCTGATTTTAAACAAGATGAAATTGTGTTTACCGTTCCCAAGATTGGCGACAAGAAAAAACTGCTTGACCTGTCGTTACGCAATGCCAAATACTTGAAAATGGAATACGACAAACGGCAAGCCGCTGCCGAAGGTAAAAGTCGTCAAAAAATTATTTTAGAGCAACTGCAAAAAGACCTGAAACTACCGGAACTGCCGGTACACATCGAATGTTTCGACAACTCCAATATTCAGGGCACTAATCCGGTGGCTTCGTGTGTGGTATTTCGCAATGGCAAACCGGCAAAAAAAGATTACAGGAAATTCAATATCAAAACAGTTACCGGTGCCAACGACTTTGCTTCCATGGAAGAAATCGTCTATCGCCGTTACCGCCGGCTGTTGGACGAAAACCAATCCCTACCCCAACTCATTGTAATTGACGGCGGCAAAGGTCAGCTGAACGCCGCACTGAAAAGCATTAAAGAACTGGAAATTCTCCATAAAGTTACGGTTATCGGTATTGCCAAAAAGTTGGAAGAAATTTATTTCCCCGGACATTCCCTGCCGTTGTATTTGGACAAAAAATCCACTTCCCTGCGGCTCATCCAACAAATCCGTGACGAAGCTCACCGTTTCGGCATTACATTTCACCGTGACAAACGCTCCAAATCGATGACCCGTTCCGCCCTCGACAACATAAAAGGCATAGGACAGAAAACAAAAACCGCCTTAATGACTCATTTTAAGACTATTGACAATATTAAAAAAGCTACACTCCCCGAACTGGAAAAATTGGTTGGCAAGCAAAAAGCCAGATTGATTAAGGAAAATTTGTAAAAAAAAGGATGAAACCTTGCTTTACACATTTTTGGGGACAATATCAAGTAAAAAAGCGGCATAGCCGCTTTTTTTATTCTTTTCCTTTTCTAAAAAATTTATCCGTAAAATCTTCAAAATAATCCAGTAATTTTTTGAGACCTCTGTAATAGAGTATTATGAATAAACCTATAATAACAACCCAAACAACCAAGAAATTCATCCAAAATGTATCAATCCAATACCCAAAAAGTTGTTTTCGTGGAGCATAAAATTGTGCTTTAATAAACTTATTTTTCGGATCTTGATAAATAGGATCAATCTTTCTATATAACTTATTCTGATATTCAACAATACCTTCCAATGTATTTTTATTTCGGACAAAATCAGATAATTTATCATTGGTATATTCTTTCTTCTTTTCCAAAAACTCTTTTTGTTCCGCTTTTGTTTCTTGCATTTTACGCGTAAGTTTATCTTTTTTTAAACTTGCAATCTTAGATTTCTTAATATAGTATTCTTTTAATTTTCTTAATGATTGTTTAGTTTCTTTTAATACTTTTAAAGTAACTTTATCAGGAACAAGATATTTGAGATATATGAACTTAAACCTTGGATTATCATTCATCTCCATTTTAATTTCATTCCTCAACATTTCCAAGGCAAGTCTATTTTTTTCTTTTTTCTCCGGTTTATTAATATTCCGTCTCAAAGCATCGACCTTATTCATCAAACTTACCAACCAGTAATCTTTTTTGTAGTTACAATTATTAATAATTTTATCGTAAGGATAAAAAACTTCCTCAAAGGCATTATTCTTATACTGATAAACAGCTATGGCTTCATACGCCCAACGAGCAGTAATAATCTCTCCATACCATGGGATTTCACTTGGAGTAGATATTAATGGATTTAGTTTATCATAGCTAACGATAATCCCACTTAAAATCATTTGTGGAATAACTAAAAAAGGAATAAGAATATAAATTGTTACGGCTGTTTTAAAACTATCGGATACATTAAGTCCCAATATGATTGCAAATGCCCAAGCAGAAAACAACATTATCCAATAATGTAAATAGAGTCCTCTGATTTCTAAAATAGAATTTCCAATCAATACAAATGTTAATGCCTGAAAAGCAGAAATTATCAGAAGAATATAAAATTTACTGAACAAATAACTTCCCCAACTCAGATTTAAAAACTTTTCCCGCTTAAGAATTTTCCTGTCTTTAATAATTTCTTCGGCACTTACTGTTAACCCGACAAAAATGGCAATAATTACAGACATAAAGATATACACAGGAATATTGTCATTCTTACTAAAATTGTACCCTTCGGAACTTACAGCATCAATATCCCAGTATTTAATAATAAAACTTAGAAATAATGCTAACACAGGAGTTTCCAATAAGTTAATAAAAAGATATTGAGTATTAGCCAGCTTAGATAAGACATCTCGTTTAACAAAAATCAAAAATTGCTTTAATTTATTTGGTGTCTTAAATTGAATCTCCGGTAATTTCAATTCCTTCTCATCAATCTTCTTTTTCTCTTCGTTCTTTTGTGTTTCTAAATATAATTTATACCATTCTTCCGAAGAAATTTTCCGGGTCATTGATTGCGTACCATACTCATCAAGTACTTTGGTCTCAATAATATTAAAAATCTGCTCGGAATTAACATTACCACAAACAGGACATTCACTTTCGCTCCAATCTGCTTGATGTATCTGTGATTTAAAATAAGTAATTGCATCAACCGGAGCATCATTATAAATCAAATAACCGCCATTATCGAGAATCAACATGGAATCAAACATTTTATAGATGTTTGAAGATGGCTGGTGGATAACAACAAAGATAAGTTTACCTTTCAATGTCAATTCCTTCAACAAGTCCATGATATTCTCTGAATCTCTTGATGATAATCCAGAGGTAGGTTCATCAAGGAAAAGAATTGCAGGTTCCCGAATTAATTCAAGTGCAATATTTAATCTTTTTCGTTGTCCGCCACTAATTTTCTTATTAAGTGGAGACCCTACTTTCATATCCCTAATCTCGTAAAGACCAAGTGTTCTAAGCACTTTTAAAACCGTGCGTATTAATTGAAACCTCGTATAATTATCAAAACAAAGTCGTGCATTAAAATATAGATTCTGGAAAACCGTTAGTTCTTCTATTAAAAGATCATCTTGTGAAACGAAACCAATTAATCCTTCTAATTTTTTTTCTTCTTCAGAAAAGATACTTATTCCATTAATAAGCACATCACCCGAATATGGTTTATTTATCCCATTCAATACATTCAGCAATGTTGACTTTCCTGCACCACTGGCTCCCATTATACCTACAAGTCGTCCTGAATTTTCCGTAAAACTCATAGGGTGAACACCTATTTTACCACTTTTAAAACGATATTCCAAATCTTTTGCCTCATAAACAATCTTAGAGGTAATTTGATCTTGAGTAAAAATCGTTACAATATCGCTATAATAAATTGTCTTAATTTTATGACCACGAATAGAACTGCCAAAGTTAAAGACATAAACTTTATCTTTATGAATAATCTGTCCATTTGCAGAAAGCTCAGCATCACCAATATATCTATACAAATATAAATTTGTTAGATGTAAATGAAAGAAACGAATTTGACCTGATAATCCTTCTCTTAATAAATGCTTAACTTTTGGATGGAAAAAATCTTTATTATTATCAACAAGCAAGATTCTTGAAGAATTTGGAATTTTCTCAAATGGATACAAAACAAATCCAAGTAATCTTTTATACTCATCCATTGGAATATGGAAAGTATCTGAAACTGTTTCAACAAACTCTAATTCTTGGTCGGTAACTTCTTTAAAATCAGACTTAATAAACTCAAATAAGTTATAGACTACAACTATTTTCTGTTTAAGTGTTAAGTCATTATTTATCTCAGTACAAATCTTAAGAATCTTCACAGAACTAACTGCAATACTTTTTGCCCGCTTCTTTTTTTGACTTTGTTTTTTTTGATAAATTTGATAGTAATAATCAAAAACTTTCAGGTACTCATTAACTAACTTAGTATTGAGCTGTTGTTTCAAAAATTGCCCTACGACTTGTTTCCGTTCTTCAGCGTTACTTTCAGGTCTGGCAATTAATGCAAACAGATGCATTAACGCTTTTAGAATCCGTTCACTCATTCAAAAAATCTAATTTTGTTTAAAACCAACAAGCATTAGCAAATAGCCGGATTGCAAATTATCATTATTTAATTGTGCCTCAATAATACAATCAATGGTAGAAGTAAATTTGAAATCCCAATAAGTTGAATTATTATAATCAGCATTAGAAAATAATAAATTTCTTTCTTTATCGTAAATCCTAAAAATAACATTCCCTTCCTTTGTTCCTGAAGCAGCTACTATCCGGTAAACACTTCCACCAAAAAAAGTAATATGGAATTCTGCAATTTCATCTTCATTCAACAATGCTTTATATTGCTGTCCGTCTGAAATAAACGGAGCAACTAGATATTTAGAACAAAGATTCATGGTTTCGTCAGCTTGAGCTGTTATGGTTTTATTAAACCCAATAAAACCAATCAAAAAAACAACCCCTATTAATAATAATC
>JALTEO010000361.1 GCA_027073875.1 Bacteroidales bacterium | reverse complement strand
TGCGGAACGATGGGAAGTGTCTTCTCCGAGGGGATATGTGGGGATGCATTCGGCGCGAGGGTTTTATTGTCGACCGTCGGGTCAAGCTGCACGTTACATCGCCTATGGTGAAGCACCACCAATGGAGAAAATTTTGCACAACCCGGGTGATCTGATGATCAATCTCAAGCCGATTTTCAAAGGGAAAAAAATCTTGTTCGGATGGATGTGTACCCAGGCAGGTAAACCGGGCAGATGGACGGAATTGTGGATGATAATGGGAAAAACAAAATAAACGCTTGATGAGTCTGTTTCCTGAATTCGTAATGCCTCGGTTTTAGCTGTTTTTTCCGACTTCAGCGGGTTTTGAGGATTTTTCGGAAAAATAGTTGATTCTGTAATCGAGATAATGAAGGTGCTTGACGCTGCAAGGGTAAGTAACAAAAAAATGGGTAATAATCCTAAAATGTATTGTGATAAGATGCCGTAAAACACGAACAGCCAAGGCAAAAGGTCGAAATGATGAAAGTTTTTCAGATGATAAGTTTGTATCTTTCACACTGAGCGAGAACATGCGTAAATCAATTTTACTCATTTGCGGGATTATGTTGACCTCTAATAGCTTACTCCTATTGGCAAATCAACCAAAATCAGTAACGATCTCGGTTTACGGATCGCCCAGTAGCCTCTCATCAGCCACTATTCAGAGCAAAATTGCACGAGCAAGACTGGAGGCATTCCATAAGAAGTATCCTTATATAAAGGTTACATCAGCAACGGGATTGAAATTAGGAGGCAAGAGTATGGACATTGTTCCATTGATGCAGATAGCAGCTGATATTGCCCCCGATGTTATGTATGTGAATTTCAGACAGTCGGATACTTACATTCAACAAGGATTTCTATATCCCCTTGATAAATTTGTTTCAAAATTAAATTCCGATGAGCTTAAACTCATTCCCGAGAAACTCTGGCCCGTAATTAAACGCAAGGGCCCCCCTGATGGGAACGAGCATATATACGCATGGCCCGTAGCTCCTTTGGTTCGTGTTATGTTCTATCGGAAGGATTTATTTCAGGAAGCAGGCCTTCCCGACCGCGCACCACGTAACTGGACTGAACTTATGGAGTTTGCACGAAAATTGACCAACCCTGAAAAAGGAATTTATGGTTTGTTTATGGGTGCAGGAGAAGAAGCTGCTTACGGATGGATGCCGTTTCTCTGGTCGGCTGGTGGTGATGCTGTTATTCGGGATAAGAATGGTAATTGGAAATGTGTGTTCGATTCGGATGAAGCTGCCTCTGCGGCACTTTTTTATGCCAAGTTGTGGAAACAATCATGGATAAAAGAATACCGCTATAACGATAAGCTGATAAAGAAACAGATGAATGGTGTTATCTACTGTGATACCGATTGGAAAAGTATGTGGGATCGCGGTAAATTAGGAATGCACATGGGACTTCTTCGGTTCGATAATCTTGCTGCCATTGGTAACCCCGAACTTGTCGGTGTTGGAGCAATCCCTGTCGGCCCGACTGGGCGTCGTGGAACAGAATTCAATGCTGCTATGATGGGAATATATTCAGGAGTTAAAGACCCTCGAGTCAGAGACGCTGCATGGAAATATATTTCCTTTCATCTGAGTACGCAGGCACAGAAAATAATGACGGATGTAATGGTACGCAATGGATACGGTATGTTCGTTCAGCCGAGTTTGCTTAAAAAATTCGGATATTATGAGTATGCAAGAATGGCTCCTGCTGAATGGCAACGAGTATTTACTGAAGCAGTTAAAGATGGCAAACCTGAACCCTATGGTAAAAACTGCCAGCAGGTTTATCGATGGATAACAAAACCTCTCGGACAAATTTTATACGACAAAGAGATAATCGATGCGATAAATCGCGGTGATGATACTTTCGCCCTGCATAAGATAAAATTGATTTTGCACAAAGGAGTTAAGCAGGCTAACGAAAAGATGATAGGCATTTTGCCAAAGGACGTTAAAAGTTTTCGCAGAAAAGTTGCGTTCATCGTAATCATCATCATCGCCGTTGTGTTTTTTCTCGTTTTCAGGAGTATTTGGCGTCTGTTTTCCCTGCCTGAAGATGGCTCTGTTTTAAGCAAAGGCAACTGGCAGTTTCGAAAATATAAAATTGCATATCTCTGTCTTATTCCAGCTGTCGGTCTGATTGCACTTTGGCAGTATTATCCACTGCTGCGAGGAATGTTGATGGCATTTGAGGATTATCGGGTAACAGGCGGAGGAAAATTCGTCGGACTTGATAATTTTGCTAATGTCCTGTTCGATAAGGAATTCTGCTATTCATTGTGGGTTGCCATAAAATATTCTCTTATATATATGGCATTTGGATTTACCGCTCCGATTGCTCTGGCAATTTTACTGCAGGAAGTTCCTAAAGGGAAAATCCTGTTTCGTACCATTTATTATCTGCCAGCAGCTATTACAGGGCTTATAACAATATTTTTATGGAAAAGTTTTTTCCAACCCGATGGATTGTTAAATCAGATTTTGCATATTTTGGGAATAGCAAGTGATGAAAACTGGCTGCAAAATCCGCACTGGGCACTTGTGTGCTGCGTGATTCCTGTCATCTGGGCAGGGATGGGACCTGGGTGTCTGATTTATCTTGCTGCACTGAAAACCATACCGGACGACCTATACGAAGCTGCCAATATTGATGGTGCAGGTATATGGAAAAGAATAATGCACATTACGCTGCCTTCAATAAAAGCCCTTATTATGATTAATTTTATAGGTGCATTGATAGCTTCTTTCCAGAGTGCGAATTTCATATTGGCAATGACTGGTGGCGGACCGTATGCACCTTACGGAGCAACGGAAGTTGCGGGATTGCATATTTTCTATAAGGCTTTCTTTTATCTGAAATTCGGTCTTGCAACTGCAATGGCATGGGTATTGGGTTTGATGCTCATCGGGTTTACTGTCATTCAACTTAAAAGGTTACGGAATATGGAATTTCGCACGGCTGACAGATAAATTTTCCCGTAACCTTTGACGGAAGGAAATATAATAAGGAATGTGATAATGCAAAAAGTAACGTGGAAAAGAAACGCGGATGGGACAGTTAAATCCATTGAGTCGGGTTTATGGCAAATTCATTTCAGAAGATGGGATTGGATGGTGGAATTGGATAACGTCAGCTATTCGGCTGAGGCAATGCCGGATGGGAATATTATTGAGCATAGCAAGGATGTCTGGTCAATTTTTTACGTTATTCGAAATTATAAGATAACCTGGCACTATGAAATTCCATCCGGAGAGGACTTCTTAAAATTTCATCTTGAAGTTGAGCAGTTGCAAGGCAAAAAATTTCAGATAGGCAGAATTCGACTTTGTGAAATATCAACACAGGAACGATCTGATGATATTTTCGACTATTGGACAATGAGAAATTGTCCTTTTGCGATTATCGCACGTATCGGCAAAGGTTCACTGATTGCAACAAGTGAAATTCCGATGTGCGACCTGACTTATATAGAAACCGGAATGGCGATGGCTTTCGATGCGAGATTGAAAATACGGAAAGGAGAAAGCTATGTCTCTGAGTATTGCTATCTTGTTCCCGTGCGGGAAAGAACGCACAAGGCAGTTGGAAGGTGGCTTCCGAAGGAAAATGGATTTTGGCCTTCTCATGGCGGAATTCCAAATCCTAAAGACCGAGTGCTCGATTTGGCTGAGGTTCAGGCATTGCGGAATCTGTTGTCATGGAGAATACCCAAACGGAGAAAAGGATTTGGCAGCTATTTTGATGGAGATTGGGCAGATAATGTCGGTGGAGAAGGCATTGGCAAGGGGTTACTGGGGAAAATAAACAAGGCAAATTCTGAAAATGAAATCAATCAGATTATCAACAATCACCTCTCGGCGATTGATAACGTCAAAGATGTTGGAATTCGACATTTTATCATTGACCATGCAATTGATAATACATGCGGACTTTGCGTTCCCGAAAGTGCGGAGGAAGGATGGAAAATCCATCCGGAAGCGAAACCTATTTTTGAATATGCCAAATCGAAAGGCGTTAAAATTTCCTGTTACAATGGAGGAGGCACCCCTGCCCCTGAAGTAGGATTGATTGTGAGCAGTGAAATCGCATTTTTCCCTGATTCACACCAGGATTGGAAAGTCCGCAATTTAGATGGTACTCCCAAAATGCATTCCTTTGCACAATGGAAACCATTTCCCCTTAATTGTATTGCGTGTTTTGAGTTTGCTGAGTGGTACACGCGTTTGCAAATCGCAACGATTCAAAAAAATAATGATTTCTGGTGGGGATGGGATGCATTGGCTGCTTGGCAGATAAACAGCGGACCATGCTATGCTGAAAATCATGATCATCTGCCCGGCGAATGTTCCTATGCAAGGTATCGTGCTATGAAAAGGGTTATGAGTAAGATTAGAGAAGCTTGCCCTGAAATATGGCTTCATCATTACTGGGGAGTAAAGCACTGGGGACCTTTTGCTCTGACAGAGGTTGATACACATGAAAATTATTACGAATATTTTATGACCAAGGATTCAGGAATTCCCAATCAATTTTATTTTGATCATCCGTCATTTCAAACGGACTCACTGGACCACTGGAATCTCTCTCAGTGGGGTCCTGATGATCAATTAGCATGGCCAAGCTGTCAGGATATGCGTCTCCAATATTGGTTCAATTATAATGAGCGCTTTCTACCCTGCCATATGAGCTTTTCTCAATTTGATGACCGTCTGGTTGAGCTTGTAGCAGCGATTGCGTCGGGTGGCGCTCTTATTATGGTCAACAAAATCAGAAAGGAAAACATTCCCATTTTTCGTGAATGGATTCAGTTCGCATACGACAATGCGGATATCCTTCAAAATACCTATCTTGGCCTCTATGGCCCTCCACGAAGAGGGGGCGTTGATGGTTGGGCACACATACGAAGCGACGGAGGATACGTTTTTTTGTTTAATCCGAATAAGGACGTATTGACTGTCGAATTACCATTGAATGAGGATATTGGTCTAGCGAAGAAAAATGAGCCATTTGTGGTAAAACGAAGAATACCTCGCGTAAAGGATATTTTAAGCATCAATGGAAATTCCTTGTTCTCGTTTGGCACGATACTTACTTTTGATGTTCCGGGGGAGAGCTTCATGGTTTTGGAAATATGCCATTCGGAAAAAGAAGATAATGTAGAAAAATGGTTCCCGAAAAGGACTAAAAAACCAATCAAACCATTTGTGTCTTTTACTGAATACGAGGAAATAAAGAAATCTTTACCTGCTCCTCCCAGTGAGGTTACAAATGATGTGTTTATCAATCAAAGACCATTTAGTTAGCCCGCATTTTCCGACTTCAGCGGTTTTTGAGTAGTTTTCAGAAAGATCGTTGATTTTAGCTTAAAAGTGAGAATTTTTTCTCAAACCTTTCTTATTGTGTCTATAAAAATCAGATAATCTCTTATCTTACAATAACTTGCCGCCGCCGAAGTCGGGAAAAATCGCAATTTATGACAAACAAAACAATCGCTAAATGATGATCAACAATTACCGATATACGATCGACAATCGGGAAAAGACGATCGACAATTGCCGATTTACGATGAACAATTAACGATATGCGATCGACAATTAGCAATATACGATCGACAATTGCCGATTGTTGACTTACATTTTACAATTGTTGAGCGAAGCGTTGAGTGAAACGAAATCCCTTTGGGAAAATCCCATTGGGGTTGATAAACATTTGGGCAAGTAAATCTTCATTTTGACAATTGTTGAATGTAGTCCGCCAACCGGCGGATTGGGATTAAATGTTAAAGTATATGAA
>JALTEO010000360.1 GCA_027073875.1 Bacteroidales bacterium | reverse complement strand
CTACTTATATCTATGTTTGTATTGTCAAGATTAAGAATAATTTCCGGTATTGTTATATGCGACAGGCATATTTTTTTGCAATTATCCTCGATAAGCTTATTGATAGAGAATTTTATTGTTTCAACTTTTGTGTTTCCGGTAAATGTTTTTATTTTTGATGTTAGTTCTATTGCACGCGAAGTGCAGTTATCCATTTGTTTAATACTATTGCAGACGGAATTATCTGTTGAACAGACATGCTTGATAAGGAATATATTGCCGGAGATGGCATTGAGTAAATTATTGTAGTCATGAGAGACCGCTCTGCACATAGTGGTAAGAGCATCAAGCATTTGAAGCAGGGAATGGCTTTTGCCGATGGTACAAGTTGGTCGTTTTAACATTTGATTACCTGTTTTTTAGTTCTGTCGATTTAAGTATTTGCGGCCAATAATATTTTGTATAAACCAGTACCGAATATAAATTAACACAAAGAGCAAAAAATTCAGTTGCATATAGTAATTTCAGAGGAATAAACCGCCAGCTTTCCGGTGCGGCAATAGTTAGATATATTGCGCAAATTAAGGGAAAGTTCAGGGCGGTACGTACCTTGCCCGTCCAGTTTGCACATCCGCTAATATTATACATTGACCCGATTGAACGCAGAAATGTTACCCATAAATCCCGGGTGAGGAAAAAAATTGTTATTACAAGCAATAATATTGTATGAAAAATGTTCGGGTGTGGTTCTTTAATTGCTGTAATAAAAATTAGAACAGGTAAGGTAACAACATAAAACATTTTATCCATTAGCGGGTCAGCGTGAGCCCCAAAATCTGTTTCCACTTTATATTTTCGCGCCAGATATCCGTCAAATAAATCGGTTACGGAAGAGCATACCATGAAAACAAAGGCAAGTAGAAATAGCCACTTATTGGGATAAAAAACGTTTATCATTGCCAGGATAAAAAAAAGCAGAACAAGAGGAAGTCTTGAGAGCGTTAAGATTGTAACGAGACGTAACTTGTTCTGCTTTTCCTGATTGGCCATGTAAATCCTCTTTACATACCTAACTGATAACGCACAAAGCGTTTAATGGTCAATGTGTCACCAACAGTTTTATTGGTTTCTTTAAGTAATGCCGTAATTGATTGTTTGGGTTCTTTAACAAATCCTTGGTCAACCAGGCATATTTCACTGTAAAATTTATTGAGTTTGCCGTCGACAATCTTGTCAATGATATTTTCCGGTTTACCTTCAACCTGTTTTGCGTATATTTCGCGTTCAGCGGCAACCACATCAGCAGCAACTTCATCTCTGTTTAAAAACTGTGGTGCACTGGCTGCAATATGCAATGTTAAATCATTAACCAGTGTTTTGAATTCATCTTTATCTACAGTTTCTGCTTTTTCGCAGGCAACTTCAATTAAAACACCAACTTTTCCACCCATGTGGATATACGATGCAATAGAACCATTGCCTTCAAGAACAAAGCGGACATGACGGCGGATTACGATGTTTTCACCGATTTCCACACGTTTTTTTGTAACTTCTGTTTCATATTTTTCGCTCAGTGCTTCATCGGTTGTCAGTGCTTTTTCCGCCATTTCAGCAACAAATGCCTGAAAATTTTCATTTCTTGCAACAAAATCGGTTTCACAGTTTACTTCTATC
>JALTEO010000359.1 GCA_027073875.1 Bacteroidales bacterium | reverse complement strand
GCTTATTTGTACGGGAACCTTCTGTTTCTCCAGTATCTTCAGTGAGATGCTTCTTAATAAAAGCCATCATCTCATCATCAAGCAGTGAAAGATCACAATTTTTACCAAAATCTGTTTTTTCAATAGTAATAGAACCGTGTGCATAGGGACCAATAATAAGCCGGCTTTCAGGATTGCGGTAAGGTCTCATCATTTCAAAATCACGAATCTGGGCCATTAAGAAAATATCATACCATCCGGCAATTGAAAATATGGGACATGTTACAACATAGCGTTGATTCATGACTCCCCAGTAAGCATCCTCCAACGGATGTTTTAACCAAGTATCCATAAAGTTAATTTGCTTAACAGTCGAATCGTCAGCTATGGATAAAGGTAAAATGTAATAACTCTCTTTCATCTTTTTAGGACTTATAGCGTTATATGTTCTGGCACCATTTGGAAGTCCCCAGTTCAATGCAGTTGCCAGGGAATAGATACTTGCAGGATAGAGTACTTCATACATATTCGCCGAAGTAAGGGTAGGTGTTATAACATCCAACTGATCTGCAACAGCCCATTGTGTATAACCCAGATAGCTGCTGCCCCAGCCGGCAATCTTGCCGTTGCACCAAGAACGGGACCGTATCCACTTTACTGTGGCTAATCCGTCACTTCGTTCGTGTTTAAACGGACAGAATGTTCCGTTCGATTCAAATTTTCCACGTGTATCCTGAATGATGACAGCCCAACCGCTCTCTAAAAAGAGTTTGACATACTTTTCGCCATATTCTCCAATATTATTTTTGTTGTAAGGATCTCGAACAAGAATACAGGAGAAAGGTCCCGGTTTATCCGGGAAATAGATATCTGTAGCAAGTTTTATGGTATCTTCAACTGTAATAAAGACGGTTTGTTTGATAAGATCACTACGTTTTCCCGCCTGTGAATACAAAAGGGGATGAATGGTTAGTACTACCAAAATTGAAATTGAGATGATTTTTTTCATGATACTTTGTACTTAGGAATATTACAAATTTTTTCCAATTCACTCCGTGCTATCTCATTTTTCGTTTTGAATTGCTCGATTTGACTCCATCTCACAAGTTCTTGATCACGACGATAAAATTGAAACGACACAGGATACTCAACTTTTTGGTGAAAATAGTGACTACTTATTATAGAGTGAGCTAAAATGGCTTTATTATATTTAGATTTCTTAAAGTAATCAACACCCTCCATTTTATCGCTAAAATGCTCAATTAAATGTTCATCAATACTTATAACTCCTGATTTTTTTATTGAAAGAGGGGAATTCTGTAAATTTTCAATTATTTGACTATAAAAAAAAGGCATCTTTCTTGATAAAGTATGAATTTTCCTATAGTAGGTTCTCAAACTTTCTTCGGGCATCGATTTTTGATGGATTTTCCTAACTGAAGGTTTTTCCTGTGTTATTATTCCATTAATTAAAAATTCAATGAGATTAAGTGATTTTGGATCAATTTTGTGCTTTGAAGCCATTGCTTTGAATAAGAATTCTTCAGAAAGTTGATTGGAATCAAGAATTTTCATACTAATAAGAGCAAAGAATTCATACGATTTAAAGATTTAGTTTTCTTGAAGTAGATTTTCGTCGGTCATTTTTTGACTGAAAATCGGTAATAATTTAAGC
>JALTEO010000358.1 GCA_027073875.1 Bacteroidales bacterium | reverse complement strand
GTGCTATCGCTTCCATTGAGCTGATTACCAACCCATCGGCAAAATTTGACCCCGATGGACTTGCCGGCATTATCAATATTATTTTGAAAAAAAATAAAAAGAAAGGTGTAAACCTAACTGTATCAGGGAATGCAGGAACCAGTAATCGCTACGGGGGTTCTGTAGATTTTAATATCCGGATTGCAAAATTTAACTTCTTTACCAGTTACAACCTGCGAAATAATATGCGTGAATTTAGCGGTAACACATTTCAGACCAATTATTTTGATAATGATTCCGTATCGTATTTAACCCAAAAAGCACATAAACAACGCAACCGCTTTTCACAAAGTTTTCGTGGTGGTATAGATTTCTATCCAAACGATAATAACACGATTTCCATATCATCAAATTTTCGCCTTGGCAGCCATTCGAGTGATGGATTTACTAACTATTTAGATAAGGATATTGACAATGTTACTTGGTCGTATTTTGATACAGACAACAGTGACGAGGCAGACAACAATTCGTTAGACCTTTCTTTGGATTGGGAAAAAAAATTTAACAACCCCGAACATAAGCTAACAGCGGATATCACTCATTCTATACGCCAAGAAGATGAATCGGGTTATTTGAATAATTATTTTTCTATATATAATATGTTATCCTCCGACTCCATTTATAAGCAACAGGATTTTACAAAAGATAATCACCAATTTTCTTCAGCACAAATAGATTATGTGCATCCCTTCAATGAATTTACAAAATTGGAAGCCGGCGTGAAAAGCAGTATTGACAATTATGACGATGATTATTTGTTTCAAAATTTTAATCAAATAACAAGCGGATGGGAAAACGACACAAATACCACTAATCATTTTACTTATCAGGAGCAAATTTATGCCGGTTATACCACTTTCTCAAGTCATATTATCGGGCTGGATTATTTGTTGGGACTTCGTTTAGAGCAGGTCTATCGCGACTCGGAACAAAAAACATCCGGCGAAAGTTTCAAAGACGGATATTTTAATTATTTCCCGTCTGCACATATTAGTAAAAAATTTGATAAGAAAAATCAAGTTCAACTAAGTTATTCCCGCCGGATAAACCGTCCCCGTTCACGGATGCTAAACCCGTTTAAGAATTATTCAAATCCTTTATTTATCCGTCAGGGAAATCCTGCTTTAATGCCTGAATTGATAGACTCCTATGAATTAAATTACCAACGGCGAATTAAAAAAGTATTTCTGACCACTTCACTTTTCTACAAGAAAGTAAATAATGCCATGACACATTATCGCAAATTACTAGATAACAATCAGATGCTCATGACTTTTGAGAATATTGACAGCAAAGTCAATTATGGTGTGGAGGTTTCTGTCAATTCGAAAATAGCACAGTGGTGGCGACTCAACGGCAATGTTTCGTATTTTAAAAATATAGTAGATGCAACAGACCTGAGCGATGTATCATCTACGGCAGAGAGTATGAACTGGACTGCTCGTTTGATGAACAATTTTTCGTTGCCAAAAGATTTTTCGTTTCAGGTAACTGGATTCTATAATTCTCCGAGCGTAACGGCACAAGGGTCGCGTGATGCATTCTATATGATAAACTTAGGAGCCAAGAAAGATTTTTTGAAACGAAAATGGACTATCTCTGCAAGTTACAGAGA
>JALTEO010000357.1 GCA_027073875.1 Bacteroidales bacterium | reverse complement strand
CTTTATAATATATTCTCTAATTGAGTTTTGAATAGTTTTTAAGTCTGTAATAACTAAATTTTCCAGCCCATTCTCTTGAGTTTGTGAATTACTATAGGTTCCATATTTAGCATTTTCTATTAAACTTGGGCTTCCTAAATATATTTTAGCTATCTGCTCGTCTGCTATTTTAATAAACTTCTCAAAACTCTCTTTGTCTGTTGGTATACTAATCGGTGTTATTTCCTCATCTACATCAATAACAATACTCGCCCCACTCTGCACTTGAGATAATTGACTCGCTTTGATTTCACTATCGTTCTCATCGGTTGCCATTGCTTTATATACTAACGGCGGTAGTCCATACTTTTGTAAAGAATTTAACCAATACCCCCAACCTTTCTTTTTAAAAGTCCAATACCAAAAACAACTTGAATTAAGTGAATTCCCATATTTGTTACTATCGTCTAAACTATCATAAGTCAATATACAAAATTTTCCATAAGGAGCTACCTTTTCCATTCCTTGAGTATCTTGGTAAACTAACTCTCCATTTGTATAAAATTTAAATCTTAAGGGATTTCTTTTCTTTACATCTATAACTACTAATTTATTATTTTTATCATAAGCCCAGATAAGCTCTAATACTGCATATCCAACTTGCACTCCAATAAATAAGCCCTCGATTATTTTACTAACATCCAAATTGTTAAAAACTTCAGAGATAAACTCTTCTATTTGTTTATCATCGCTTTTAATTTCATACTTATAACTTTGTATATAACTTTTTCTCTTTTTTGAAACTGCTATAATTTGAGGGTCTTTTATCATCTCTAGATATACATTTACATCTATACCTGCTTTTTGTAAAATAATATCACTATTTGGAAGTATAGACACCATTTCACTTAAAAACTCGTTTGTAATTTCTTTTTGGAGTGTTTTTATATCTACTTTATCACTGTTTTGAGTGGCACTCATTTATATCCTTTTTTATTTTTTTGATATTCTATCAAAATCCTTGAGGCATAATACTCGCCGTTTTTGTCATATGTGTTTTTGTAGTAGTATTTTTTAAAGTAAGCTCATCAACTAAATCAGATAAAGTATCCACTTGGTCGTCGTGTTTTCCGTCTGGGAAATTTTCTAACTCATCTAGGAATTCATTATTCCATTTAGCACGGACTAACTTTATATAATAATCTTCTGCTAACCTACTCGCTGGTAGTGTCCTTGTTTCTTTATCTTTTGTAGGTCTAATTCCTTTTAATGGATACCCTTTTAATAATCTTTTGAAGTCATAAAAAACCTTTTTACCTGCACTGGGGTCAATAGGAAACCTTTGTATAACTTCTTTACTATCTTGAGATACAACTCCTAATATAGCTTTTTCCACCTTTGCTGGGCTTAACCTATCTCTAAAAACATCAGTAATATAAATATATCCTTTTTCGTCCTTAAATCCTTTTAAACCTACTAAATAATCTGGGTCGTTGTCTTCTTTTTTTTCTGTATATGCTAAATCCCAACATCTAACTTGTTTATAATCTTTTGGATTTGGTATATCTTTATAATCTACTATCTCAAAATATTCTTTTTTGTAGTATAGTCCTGCACTTTCTTTAATATTCCAATTTCCACCTAATAATCTGTCTTTTTCAATTTTTGGTAGTGCCATTAAATTTG
>JALTEO010000356.1 GCA_027073875.1 Bacteroidales bacterium | reverse complement strand
GAATTAAAATTCCAATGCGTTCGCCCTTAGAGAAGGAAAACCAATCACTGATTTTACTCATTATTTTCTAGCATCAAAAATACTTCGGGCAAAGCATCTATAATATCGGATGCCGTCATGGCAGTTTGTGACATTGTTTCTACTGCAATATCTGCTGCTAACCCATGAATAAAGACACCCGTTAAAGCGGCCTCATCAGGCAAAAACCCTTGTGCTGAAAGACTTAGAATAATTCCTGTCAACACATCACCACTACCACCGGTAGCCATGCCCGGATTACCTGTTGTATTAAAGAAAACTTTTCCATCGGGTAAAGCAATTGCCGTAAAATGACCTTTAACAATTACAACCGATTTAATATCTTTTGCCAGTGTTATTTGCTTTTGCAATCGTTCGTAAGAATTTTTGCTTTCACCCATCAGTCTGTCAAATTCTTTAGGATGCGGTGTTAAAATACTGTCGGGTGGGATTTGTTTTATCCAATCAGGGTTTTTGGCAATCATATTGATTCCATCGGCATCAATTACTAATGGGGAATTAGTTTCTAACAGCTTGAGAAAAGCATCTTTAGAACCCTTGTGAACGCCCAGTCCAGGTCCTATCCCAATGGCATTATAGTTGTTTAATTTTGGCAAATATGTGAAAATTTTTGCATCATGGTCAATACTAACCATTGCTTCGGGAACGGTTGATTGGACAACTTCGTATCCTTTAGACGGAATATGTACTGTTAACAAACCTACTCCTGTTCGTAATGCTGCTCGGGCTGCTAATATACATGCTCCCATTTTACCATAACTTCCGGCAATTAACAAAGCGTGACCAAAATCACCTTTATGGGCAAATGGTGTTCTGGGAATAATATATGGCTTAATGTCTTCAAATTCGGTTAACCAATATGGTGTATTTACTGATTCAATAAAGTCGGGATGTAAGCCAATATCCAAAACATGCCAATCGCCAACAAAGATTTCGTTTTCGGCAAACAGAAATGATAATTTCGGGAATTGAAATGTAAGTGTATGATCTGCCAGAATAATATTCGATTCACAGTTGTTTGAATTATCTTCAGCAAATAATCCTGATGGAATATCAATAGAAATAATCGTATTTAAATCATTGTTAATCCTCTGAATGATGCCGGCAACCAATCCTTTTGCGGGGCGTGATAATCCTGAGCCGAAAATAGCATCAATAATAATTTCGGAATTCAGCAATTTTGGAAAATCGTCTTCTGCTGAAATTTTCTCAATTTTAACACCTGACTTTTTTAACCGATTGTAATTAGTCTTAAAACTGTCAGTCCGTTTGTCTGTAAAATTGATTTCAAAAACACGAACTTTTCGTTTTTTAGCGGTTAATAAACGGGCTAAAGCCAGTCCGTCGCCACCATTGTTCCCGGGACCGACAAAAACCACAAATTTTCCTTTCGGATAATTTTCCAATACCCATTCCATCAGGCGGGTTGCTGCCCTTTCCATTAAATCAATCGGCTTAATCGGCTCGTTAGCAATAGTATATGCATCTGCCTCACGAATTAATCCAGTTGTTAATATTTTCATATAAATTTTATTTTAGTTTTTTCCCTTTCTTTGTTTCACAAAATTATTAAACTTTTGTTAAGGAAAAACTATTTTAAAACTTATTGATGAAAATTCTTTTTGGA
>JALTEO010000355.1 GCA_027073875.1 Bacteroidales bacterium | reverse complement strand
CATATACTCTAAGTTTTTTAGAAGTATTGAAGTTGTAATCGAATGAAACAAAATCCGTAGCCGGAACAGGATAAGGTTTACTGATAAAATTACCATCCGGTTCAAGGTAACTTATGGCTGTAGTGATATCATATTTTACCGTAAAAGAAACAGTATCTGTAGGATTATTTTTATCCCAAAAGGTGTATCTTATTTCGGAAATGCCTGCTCCGGAAATAAAAATACTGGCATCAAACGATGAATCAATGTCCCCTGCAACGATATTTACCGGAAAGGTAGCCGAGTCAGAAGAATAACAATGTGGACCGAAACAAAAAGTATGACCTCCAAGTCCGTTTTCGTACACAACATGTTGACAGACTAAAGTCTGAATATCTTGATTGCCGGCATTTTGAACATGGGCATAATAATATACTATTCCGTCAGAGACAGAGCCATTAACCGTAACGGTAGTTCCGGAAATGTCAACATTGTTTGTATCCAACACTTTTAAACTTTGCCCAAAAACACTAGTAGTTAAAAATGCTAAAGCAGCTAAAAAATAAATCTTTTTCATATTGTTTGTTTTTTTTTAATAAGAGGCTGTCTCAAAAAAGTTCATTTTTGTCATTCTGAACGCAGTGAAGAATCTATTTGTTTGAATATGAGATATTTCGACTACGCTCAATATGACAAATAAAATAGATTTAAAACTTTTGATACAGTTTCATTTTCAAAATAGACGAATTTGTTAGTATCTTAATCGTAGAAAATTCCGTGAATTTCCCTGATTAATTCTCACTTAGATATTTTTTTATGCCATTCTTGTTAAAAAAGTATGTAATTTTGTCATACTTTTGTGTCAGAAAATAAAAGTAATTCTATGGATATTCTTCAGGTTAAACAACGATTCTCCATCATTGGCAACTCGCCCTTATTAAACCGAGCTATTGATATTGCCATGCAAGTAGCACAAACAGACTTATCCGTATTTATCACGGGCGAAAGCGGCACGGGAAAAGAAATTATTCCGCAAATTATTCATCAAAACAGTACGAGAAAACACAATAAATATATTGCCGTTAACTGCGGAGCCATTCCAGAAGGCACTATCAACTCCGAGTTATTTGGTCACGAAAAAGGAGCATTTACCGGTGCACACGAAAAACGAAAAGGATATTTTGAAGAAGCCGACAATGGCACTATCTTTTTAGATGAAATTGCCGAGTTACCATTGGAAACACAAGTGCGGTTATTACGGGTGCTGGAAACAGGAGAATTTATGAAAGTCGGTTCGTCCACCGTTCAAAAAACCAATGTGCGGGTAATTGCCGCTACTAATATTAATGTAACGGAATCCATACAAAACGGAAAGTTTCGCGAAGATTTATTTTACCGCCTCAATACCGTACCTATTTATCTGCCGCCATTACGCGAGCGAAAAGAAGATATTCATCTATTATTCAGAAAGTTTGCCGGCGACTTTGCCGAAAAATATAATATGCCGCCTATTCGCCTTTCTGACGATGCCATCCATGTACTTGGAAACTACCGGTGGCCCGGTAATATACGACAACTAAAGAATATTACGGAGCAAATCTCTATCATTGAGGAAAACCGTACCATTAGTGGCGAAGTACTCAAAAAATATTTGCCCGAATATTTTGAAAGTAAATTACCTGCCATCTATAAAGGCGGTATTGACGAAAAAACATTTTCTACCGAGCGGGAAATATTATATAAAATTCTGTTCGACATGAAAAAAGATATTGACGAAATGAAAAAAACAATTTCTCATTTGTCAGCAGGAAGTTATTCCCCGCCAAAACCTGAAGAAAATGATTTTTTTAACTTAGATAAGAAAGTGGAAATTACCGTCCCGGAGAAAAAGCCACATTTTACTGTAGAAACAGCCGGCGTTGAAGACACCACGGAGTATGTAGAAGAGTCACTATCTATTGCCGACAAAGAGAAGGAGCTTATTATCAAGGCACTGGAAAAATATAACGGCAAACGGAAATATGCAGCACAAGATTTGGGCATTTCCGAACGGACACTATATAGAAAATTAAAAGAATACGAAATTGAGCTTTAAGTATCGCATAGGACTTTTTCTCCTTATAGGAGTAGTTATGGTAAGCTGTAAAATTAATTATAGTTTGACAGGCACTTCCATTGCACCCGATGTAAAAACTTTTTCGGTACAAGATTTTCCGAATCATGCCCCAATGTATGTCCCTACATTGAGTCAATCATTTTCCGAAAAGCTAAAAGATAAACTACTGTCGCAGACGACATTACAATTAGTTACTTCGGGTGTCGGCGATTTGGATTATGCCGGAGAAATTACGGGTTATACAGTTACGCCCATTGCCGTTACGGGAAGTGAAACCGCCGCTCAAAACCGATTGACAATTTCTATAAAAGTAATATTTACAAATACAAAAGACCCAAAACAAGATTTTGTCAAATCATTTTCCAACTACGAAGATTTTGATGCTACCGAAAGCATTGAAGATGTAGAACAAGAACTGATTGACCAAATTTTGGAGAAAATAACCGAAGATATTTTTAATAATTCAGTCGCCAACTGGTAATGAACAAAAAGGAATTTTACAGTTATATTGACCGTCCTAAGAATTTGAGCAAATCATCGTTGCCGGAGATTTCGGCATTGGTCAATGATTATCCTTTTTTTCAAACCGGGCATCTGTTACTTTTAGAAAATCTTTATTTTATCGAGGATATAGAATTTGAAAACCGGCTGAAGTCTTCCGCTTTGTTTGTGGCAGACCGAAAGAAATTATTTCAAATAATTGAACGATCAAAACAGGTTGCCACTGAAAAACCTGAAACACCGGAACCCGTTGTTGCTGAAAATCCTCAAGAAAAAACAACTCCTGTCCCAAAACCGGAAGAAAAAGTTCCGGAGAAACCAACAGAAAAGCAAGAAGAAACTATCAGTTCCGAGAATATCGTTGAACCTGAAAAAACGCAAGAAACAAAGCCAAAAGTGGTTGCCGGGAAAAAAGAAATACCTGTAGAACCTGAGCCACAAAAAGAAAAAGTAACGGAAGCCCAAAAAGTAACTCCGCAAAAGGAAGAAATAAAAGAAATTTCCAAGCCCAAAGAAAAAGTTCCGGAATCTGCCACCGAAGAAAAACCGGTAACACAAAAGTCTATTGCCGATTTAATTTTGGAAAAACACGCCAAATTAAAAGGCACAACATACAAGCCACCAGAGGAAATTAAGACCATTGAAAAAACAACCCAAGAAAAATCGGAACCTCCGGCAAAAACAAAATCAGACAAGGAAATAACTAAAGAACACCCTGATACTGAAGCCCCTAAGACCTCCGAGCCAAAAGTAAAATCTGAAAAACAGCAAGAACCACCAACCATCCCGAAAGCAATAAAAGATTTAAAACCCGCCGAAACAAAAACAGATGTCAAAAAACCGGAACCGGCAATTCCAACAGACGAAGTCCACAACTTTATGGAATGGATAACCATTCTCAATAAAAAACCGGAACCTGAAAATTCAGTTTCGGAAAATTTATCGGATGATGATTTGATTACAAAATTTATTACTGAAAATCCATCTATTTCTAAACCAAAAGAGACTGTCACTCCTCAAAGTTTCGCAGCAGATTCAGCCCATTCAACCGATAATCTATTTTCGGAAACTCTGGCAAAAATCTACTATAAACAGAAACATTTTGAGGAAGCAATAAAAATTTATCAAAAATTAATATTGCATTATCCCGAAAAAAGTAGTTACTTTGCAGCCCAAATTGAGAAAATAAAATTAAAATTAAAATAATTTACCATGTACACAGTATTATCCATTCTGATATTAGTTGTTAGTATTCTATTGATGCTTATTGTTTTAGTTCAAAATTCTAAAGGTGGTGGTTTAGCCGCAAACTTCGCCGGCTCCAACCAAATAATGGGCGTAAGAAAAACAACAGACTTTTTGGAAAAAGCAACTTGGGTTTTAGCCGTTACACTGGTTGTATTCTCAGTAATAGCCAGTATGACAATTCCTCGTGCCGGTGCCGACCAAAATAAATCGGTAATCGAAAAACAAATTCAAGAAGCTGCTGACCCGTCGGCTATGCCAAATTTCCCGACAACAGCACCACAACAAAAACCACAACAAGCACCTCCCACAGGACAACCTGCAAAATAGTTAACTCCTTTATTCATACAAGAATGTAATGAATTGTATGAATGTGCGATGAATAAAGGGTTAGGAATGCGGGAAATCCCGATTTAGAAATACCCAAATTTGGGGTTTTGTAAAATTCCAAATTTGTTGGCATTACTTAATCGTAAAAAATTCTGTAAATTTTTGGGGTTAAATCGGTGTTCTCCCGAAGCTCCAAAAGAGTCCCTTTGGGAGGTTGCCTTTAGCACTAATCGGTATTATTTTTTTGAATGACGAATACCGAACACCAAATATTGATTTCAGATTTAGTAACCAAAAAACAACCCAAACAACTTGAACCTAATAACGAAATACCTAACAAATACAACGACCAAAACTCATAATAAAGGATGATTTCCATCCATTGCATATTTACATAATTTACTGCGTCTGGTGGACAATAAAGTAAAGTTATTTTTTTTAATTACCCTCAAAAACTCCTGAGTCAGAGTCTTCATTGTATAATTTTTGTGAAAAATCTTTAGGTTTTTTCCCAAAGGAAATATAATAATTAAGCTTTAAATAAATCATTTGCCCATTATCATATATGTTTGAGGTACTTATTTTCTCCAGTGGTGCACCATCAACTAATTTATTTTGATATTCAATAGATTTCTCAAACGGTTGCAACATTCCTACGAAAAAAGAAAAGTTTCCTTTTGTATATTTAATCTGTAGAGTAGTAGTAGATTCACCTTTAACAATATATTCACCATTTAGATATTTCCCATTGTTTGACACGATGAAATCAATAGTAAAATATTTTTTAAATATATAACTCAATCCCCCATTGTAAGAATGGCTTAGTAAACTATTGGTATTATTTAGTTTACTCTCAAAATATAAAAGTGTATAATATAAATTTATACTTAGATTAGAAAAAGGTTTATATGTAATACTTGTTTGTGGGAAATATTGTTTTTCCCATAAATAATTTTCAGAAGTACTCTCAAAAACATTGTTTTTTGTTATTACAATTGGTAAAAAAGGTTTATCAAGATAATTGTATATTAGAGCAAGATAAAACTGAAACTTAGATTTTGTAAATGAATATTCTAATGAGTTATAATAAGTGTTATATGGTCTTAGTAAAGGGTTTCCTTTAGTTAAAAAGATAGAATCAATATATACAACATTTGAACTTAGCATACTTAACGAAGGAGAGTTTTGCCCAATTGCAGAATTTGCACGAATTTTAGAATTCTTATTTAAATCATAACCAAGATAAACTCTTGGTCTTAGTGCATAAAAATCATATGCTGAAGATAATTCATTGCTAAAAAAAGTATTGTATTTTACTCCTAATCCTACATTGTAAGATAATTTCTTTTTCTTTCCGGCAACTTCTGCAAAATAATAGTAATCAGTAGTGTATGAACTAGCAGTTGTTGAATAGGAAATAGTTGTATTATTTTGGTTTGAATAGTTAAAAGACCCTGATATTCCGGTACTGAATTTGACATTTTTTAATTTTTTTTCATAAAGAACCTCCGAAATGATAGAGCGTTTAGTATTTAAAATATCTGAGAAATATGAGAAAAATGTGCTTGTATCTGTTTTTTGAATTACACTATTTGAATAACTTGTTTGATATAAGGTTGAAACAATATTTGCCGAAAACTCTTGGTTGTTTTTTAGTTTTTTATTAAAGTAAATATCTAAACTAGGTGAATACCAGTATGTTTTATCAATATAG
>JALTEO010000354.1 GCA_027073875.1 Bacteroidales bacterium | reverse complement strand
TGAAAATATGCCTGTGGTCATTAATGAGGTGTTTGCTTGCGGAATGCCGGTGATTGCAACTGATGTGGGTGGAATAGCCGAACATGTTTCTATGGAGCGGGGAATTTTAGTGAAGCCCAAAGATTTGAAAGGACTGAAAAATGCTATGACCCAAATGATGGATAGCTATGATAAATATGATTCGTTAGCTATCAGACAATATGCCGTTGAGAATTTTAGTTATGCCAAAGTAGGGGAGCAGTTAAATCAAATTTATTCGGAAATAATTGCCAATGTTTAAACTGATTGCACATACGCTGGGGACAAAGATAATTTCCGTTTTGGCAAATTTTCTGATTATCGTACTTGCTTCCCGTAATCTGGGTGCTGCCACCGTAGGTGACATTAGCTTGATTGTGCTTTCTGTAACTGTCTTTTTGCAAATCAACAATATTGTGGGAGGTCCGGCATTGGTGTATCTGTTGCCGCGACACGAAACGGGTACTATTTTATTATTGTCTTATATTTGGCTGATAATTACCACAGTTATTGGTGCGGTGATAATTTTTCTATTAAAATTGGTACCGCCGGTTTATTTTCATCATGTCATTATTTTGTCGGTTATTTTCTCGTTGCTTACCATTCATTTGACGGTTATTCTATCTCGCGAAAAAATTAAGACTTACAATTATATCTTGGCGGGAAATCCTGTAGTCTTGGCAATTTCTTTAGCTGTATTTATCTATTTTGTGCACGATAAAGATATTTATGCTTATATCAAAGGATTGTATTTGGCTTATGGTATTACTTTTTTATTGTCAACGATTTTTTTATTTGCAAAATCAAAAGCATTACGGTTTTCAAATTTTTCGGCAGTACTGCGTGATTTGTTTAAGTTTGGCAGTATTATGCAGTTAGCTAATATTTTACAGCTGTTAAATTACCGGATGAATTACTATTTGATAGAACGATTTTGGAATAAAGCGACTTTGGGGATTTATTCTGTCGGGAATCAGGTGTCTGAAGGTGTTTGGTTGTTGAGTCAAAGTACGGCAACGGTGCTGTATCCTAAAATATCTAATTCCAAAGACGAACATACTTCTGCGAAGATGGTGTTGTTCTTTTTAAAGATGATTGCACTACTGACTATTTTGATAATTGGTATTTTGTTGCTGCTGCCCACACATTTCTATACTTTTATTTTTGGCAATGAGTTTACGGAAACCAAATTAATTATCCTGTTTTTATCTGCAGGCATTTTCTTTTTGTCATTATCCCGTATTTTTTCCACTTATTTTTCAGGTATCGGAAAACCACAGATTAACACGATTTCTTCGGCTGTCGGGTTGGTTATGGTTACGGGATTTGGTTTGTGGTTGATTCCTCGTTGGGCATTCGTAGGTGCGGGAATTACGGCATCAATTACTTATTTTTCTTCTTTTTTGTTTCAATTGATTACTTTTGTGCGGAAAACAAAATCAAAAGCCGGCGATTTTTTAATTGGCAAAGAAGATATCGATCGTTTAAAATTTGAATTACAAAATTTCTTTAAAAATGGGAAGTGAGAAATATAAACAAGTGCTAAATAAAGTACATTTGGCTGAAAATAGGGTAGTGGCAGATATGCTGCAAAATAGCGGACTGAAATACCGGACTATTTTCGGTGCTAATATTGTTCATTTGCGTGAAATTGCCCAAGAATTTGTTCCAGACCACGAATTGGCTATGGAACTTTGGGAAAAAGATATTCGTGAAATGAAGATACTGAGCTTACTGATTGATAATCCGGCAGAAATTACCGAAGAACAGATGGATAAGCAAGTAGCAGAATTTAATAATCCCGAATTGATTGAACAAGCGTGTTATGCGACTTATCCTAAAGTGCCGTTTGCATTGAAAAAAGCACTGACATACTGTCAGCAGGATGGTGACTATGTGAAAGCAACAGGATTTACTTTGGCGGCAAAAGTAGCACAACTGAAACAGTTTGAAAATCAGGATGATTTCTTACCTTTTTTAGATTTAATACCGGAGATTGGAACTGATGCAGGAATTTATTTGCGGCGAAGCATTGCTACGGCATTAAGATTGATAGCAAGAATTAGCGATGAAATGAAAAATAAATGTTTAATCGTAACAAAAGAATTAAAACAAAAAAATACGGATGCAGCTAATTGGATTGCTGATGAAGTATTATTTGAATTAGAAGAATTTTAAAATATCAGGAGGAAATATTATGAATTTAACAAAAACATCAAATCCTGTTTTCGGGAAAAAGTTTCTGAATCAGGAACTTGTTACTGACGGAAAAGTAATGACCGTTCAAGGAACAATTAACAAAACCTTGCTGCTGTTCGGATTATTGCTTGCAGGAGCATATTACACTTGGAATATTTTCTTCTCGGCAACGACTATTGAAGCTGCACAAACGGTTATTTATCCGTGGATGATAGGAAGTGCTATTGCCGGCTTTGTTATTGCTATAGCCACCTCGTTTATGCGAAAACTATCACCTTATCTTGCACCTCTATATGCTGTTGTTGAAGGTCTGTTTCTTGGTGCTATCTCTGCATTTTTTGAAGCAATGTATCCGGGTATTGTTCTCCAATCGGTGGGATTAACGATGGCGGTATTTTTTACAATGCTCTTTTTATACAAAACACAAATTATTAAAGTAACCCGTAAATTTTTTATGGGCGTGATGGCAGCCACTTTTGGTATTGGTATTTTTTATCTGATTGGTTTTATCCTGAGTCTTTTCGGTATTCAGGTCGGTATTCTTTACGGCAATAGCTTAATGAGCATCGGTCTCAGCTTAGTGATTGTAGTAATTGCCGCCTTGAATTTGGTGTTGGATTTTGCTTTCATTGATGATGCGGCACAGTCGGGAGCACCTAAATATATGGAGTGGTATGGTGCTTTTGGTTTGATGGTTACACTGGTGTGGTTGTATATTGAAATTTTACGATTACTGGCTAAGATATCGAGTAGAAACTAATGGTGGGCTTGGTTTAACGGTTAGGTTTTGCTTTGCTTTGCAAAAGTCTTACTCATGGTATTTGTTTGCAGTAACGGCTTTTAGAAAAAAATGTAAGGGACAAAAAAGACTCTGTAAAAACACTACTCATTCGTGATAATGTGTCCTCTTTGTTAATAAAAACATTTGTGTGCGTAAAATTTATTTGGTTTCTTTACAAAGTTATTTTTTAATAATTTTAGATGGCAAAATCGAATAAATTCGGTGCATTTTCCGGTGTGTTTACGCCGTCGTTGCTGACTATCTTGGGCGTAATTATGTATATGCGTCTCGGCTGGGTAGTAGGCGAAGCCGGATTGATTGCCACCATCGGTATTATTCTAATAGCACATATTATTTCCGTAACTACGGGGTTAAGTATTTCATCTATTGCTACGGATAAAAAAATAAAAGCCGGCGGTATTTATTACATGCTCTCGCGAACGCTGGGATTACCAATGGGGGGAGCTATCGGTATTACCTTGTTTCTTGGAACAGCATTGAGTATATCGTTGTATATAGTCGGTTTTGCCGAGAGTTTTCTGAGTATTCCTGCCATAGCCGGTTTTTTGCATTTGCAGCCGGGTGTGGAGAGTTACCGTATTGTAGGAACAGCAGTTATTATTTTTTTAGTAGTTCTTGCGTTTATCAGCACTTCGTTGGCTATCAAATCACAATATCTTATTTTAGCAGCTATTGTCCTGTCGCTGGTATCCATCTTTGTGGGCTTTTTTATTCATCCTGAGTTAATGCCGAAAAAGCCGCTGATGGGTTTGGCTTCAGGTGATGTGTCGTTAGAAATGGTTTTTGCTATTTTCTTTCCGGCGGTTACAGGTTTTACGGCGGGGGTGGCTATGTCGGGTGATTTAAAAGACCCGAAGAAAAATATTCCCATAGGAACAATTTTAGCCATTATTGTTGGATTTATTGTGTATATGGCTATGGCTATTGGGTTTGCTTTGTTTGTCAACCGTTCGTTGTTGATTAACGATATGAACTCGGTTTTGAAAATTGCGTGGGTTCCGGCATTGGTTATTGCAGGTATTTGGGGGGCAACACTTTCTTCTGCCTTAGGTGGCATATTGGGTGGTCCTCGTATTTTACAGGCATTATCAAAGGATAAAGTGATGCCTAAAATTTTCGGAAAGGGCTATGGTAGTGGTAACGAACCGCGAAATGCCTTGATAATGATATTTTTGATTGCCGAAGGCGGTATCTTAATCGGTGAATTGAATTTGATTGCCGGTGTGGTAACAATGTTTTATTTGGCATCTTACGGCTTTATCAATTTAGCGTATGTGTTGGAGAGTTGGGCAAGTACTGATTTTCGCCCCTCGTTTAAAGTGTCGCGTGTTTTTGGTATTGTGGGATTTGTATTTGCTTTTGCCATAATGTTTAAGTTGGATATGTTGTCAATGTTGGCAGCTTTTGCCATTATTGGCGGTATCTACTTTATCTTAAAGCGAAAACAACTGAAATTGGAATTTGGCGATGTGTGGCAAAGTGTATGGAATTCGGTGGTTCGTAGGGGATTACATCGTTTGAGTGTCAAAGCTATTGAAGAACGCAATTGGCAACCGAATATTATCTTGTTTAGCGGTGGCACGGAAAACCATTCTCATTTAATAGAATTTGGTAAATCATTGGTTGGGAAATTCGGAATGCTTTCCAATTTTGACTTGGTGGAAGAACCTTCGGCAAAGGTGCTTTTCCCAAAACACAAGCAGCAGCAAGTTAGCGACGAGGAATCGGGAATATTTACCCGCAAACAATCGTGTAAGGATATTTACGATGGTATTGAGATGATTGCCCGTACTTACGGTTTTTCAGGGATTGAGCCGAATACCGTTGTGATGGGCTGGGCACGCCAAACAAAAAATCCGGATAAGTTCCAAAAATTATTGCACACTATCAACGATTTAGACTATAATATCTTGCTTATTGACTACGATAAACGCTATGGTTACGGCGAACATAAGCAAATTGATATATGGTGGCGGGGTGAAGGCAATAACGGTAATCTGGCATTGACGCTGGCTAAGTTTATGCAAGCATCATCTTACTGGGAAAATGCCAAAATCCGTTTGATGATTGTGAATTTTGAAAATAACAAAGCGTCTTATATTCATCGCCGTGCTGACGAAATATTGGCAACGATGCGGTTAGAGGCAGAGGTGAAAGTTATCAATAATCAGATTGAACAAAAACCGGTGTATGATATTATCCGTATGGAATCGAAAAGTGCCGATATTGTTTTTGTTGGTATTCCCGAAATTAATACTGAAAATGAAGCCGATTTTGTTCAAAAGACCAATGTGTTACTGCACGAGATAGGCACTGTCGTTTTGCTGAAAGCGTCGTCAATATTTAAGGATTTGACATTAGGTGTTAACAAAGACCAAGAAGCATTAATGGGGGTGTCGTTACGGGATTTTCTTGTGTCTAAGTTGTTGGATATTAAATCTTCGGCACACGAATCGCTGAATGTGGCTTTGCAGGAATTTTCATCAAGTGTTATTGATAATTATAATCATAGTTATCAGAGTTATACATTTAACCAAAAAGATATTTTCGGTAAGTTTTTTGAAAAGTTCAAAACGGATTTGAATGATAATTTGTCGGCATTTCAGCATCATTTTTCGCGATTGCCGGCTGAACGGGTTAATCGTTTTATTGTCAATTATCACCATATTTTGTTCAATAAGCTGAATCGTTTGTTTTCCGATTTTAAGGAAACGGACTTTGACCAACTACGAACCTTGATGGATACGGTGATACAGGAATTTGACGATGGGCTAAAACCATTATGGAAAGAGATTCCAGAAACGATTTTGTTGTCATTTCCCCGTAATGCTTTTAATCCGGAAAAAGATGATAAATTTTCGTTCCGTCAATATAAAAAACGGAAACTGAG
>JALTEO010000353.1 GCA_027073875.1 Bacteroidales bacterium | reverse complement strand
GGTTTTTATATTTCATTTTTTCTATAATTTCACCTGCTTTTCGGAATGAAACAACCTCTGCGGTTATCAAATCATCCAAGTCATTATTTCTATTGTTGGCTGTTATCCTCATCTTATAATCCAGCGCCAAATGCTCTTTCCCTTCGTTTATAAACCAATGTTTATATTCATCTTTTGGTATTTCTTTTTCTTTACCATTTACTTGAATTTTTTTTGTCAGATTTAATTTCTCAATTATAAACCTGTCCAACTTCGGTTTAACCTCCGTAGCCCGGAGGGTGGCACCGGCCTGGTCGTGCTGAAAATGAATTATCGGTGTGTGCTGTTTGAGTGTAAACTCTAATTTATAGTTGCTCATGGGGTTATCTTTTTATTAATTTTATTAATCTTTTTAATAATTGTACTATTTTTTTACGATAAACATAAATTAAAATAATAAAGGTGATTGCTCCGGTTGGTACCCAAAATGCCAAAAAAGGTTTATCTGAAATAAGAAATTCGGGTATTTTAAAATTTCCGGTTTGCCACATGCTCATGCCGAGGATAGCGCTTATAAGCATTGCCGGCAGAAAAATTGTAGCCAGCACTGTATGTGTTTTCATCTCCCTACGTTCTTGCTCATTATGAATTGCAACTGCCATTTTGTTCAGTTCGTTTATCTCTTTGTCCAGTTCTTTAACCTGTTCGGGTATGCGCATGATGTCTTTCATCATGTCGTACATTTCAATACCCTGTTCCTGGGCTGTAATTTCGCGGAAATATATTTTGTTGGTAAATAACAGGTAATGTTTGTATAAACTTTCTATCTTTTTAACGGCTTCTATTTCATCGAAATGCACAAGATCGGCAACGTGGGTTACTTCATCCGAAAAACTGATAACCGAAGCACGTTGCAGCAGTGCCAATTCGGTCATTTTATAGTACATGGTTTGTAAATGCCTTATAAGAAACGCCGGAGCGTTTTTCCCGGTCAACATTACCATGCTGTATCGTGAAAATCCGAATAAAGTACCGTAATCAGCCCATCGGGTATAAGAATGTTTTTTCAAATATTCAGGTAATTTCAATTGGTTCTGCCACATGGGATCGCCTGTATCAATAAATATGTAGTTATGCCAAAACTCATTTTTCACGTATTGATAGGTGTAAGGATTAGTTTCGTAATCAATCTCTTTAAGGGAATTTTTAATACAATCATTTCCATACCAACTTATGGTAAACATCCGGTCATCAAGTGCCGGCCGGAGATAAATCTTTTTAGTACTGTTTTCCTTTTCGTGTACCGAAAAGAAGTTTTTTGGGAATAATCCGGTTATAAAACCGGGTAATTGAAAAGGACCGTTTTTAAAATGTTCGGGTTCGGTATAAGACTGCCAGTCTTCACATAAATCTTTCGATTGTTCGTTTCTTTCCGAAATATAGATGGCTTCCGGCAGTTCATCCTTCCTAGTTTGACAAAGATATTCCTCGGGTATATCTTCTTTACTACCGGTTTTAACATTTTTATCGGGCAATCCGAAAAACGGTGGGAATAGCCTTCTTCCGAATTTATTGAGAATCAGAATGTCATTTTCATTTTCATACAGCCTGTTTCTTAGATGAAAAGAGAGTACGCCAACACCTGTGCTATACATATTGAGCAAAATACTGTCGATTTCCAATGAATACGTCTTGTTTTTAAC
>JALTEO010000352.1 GCA_027073875.1 Bacteroidales bacterium | reverse complement strand
TCTTCCGTTTCCTGCCATTCGGATGCCGCCACCGACTGCGTAGTGAGTCCGCCACCCACATACAGGTCGAGCGTATCGGCATTGAACTGTCCACAACGCAGGTTCACAAACAAATGCTGTTGTCCAGCCAAATTCCACGGACCTAAAAAACCAGTATAAAATCTCCGGTTATGCCTTTCGGTTTCCCGGATAAGGTCCCAGGCCTTTTCTCTGGGCAAACCACAAACTGCCGGCGTAGGGTGCAAAGCCTTTACCAGTTTCCCCAACTTTGCTTTCAGCACTTTATCAGGAATCTGAAAACGCGTACAGATATGGGCCAGTTTTCCGGCGATGACCGTCTCTTCGGAAGATCTGTGATAACTATGGATATCGAGCTTTTTCAATTGATCAACAATATATTCCGACACAAAAGCCTGTTCTTCCACCTCCTTTTGCTGCCAAACCACCTTTTCACCCCCCTTTTCAATGCGCTGCGTCCCGGCCAGGGCCATGGTTTCGTAAAAATGATCTTCTTTTTGAATAAGAGTTTCCGGACTTGCCCCGCTCCAAATTCCTTTGCCGGGCAAATAAAACAGGTAAACAAAGGCCGAAGGATATTTATTGTCGAGCTGTTCAAAAAATTTGTCGTGGCTGAATTCTACTGGTAAAACTTTGCTGATCACCCGCGAGAGTACTACCTTATTCACTTCACCTGCCTTCATCCGCTTCACCAGATCGTTCACCTGCTTCAAATAAGCGGCCTTTTCAACAACAAACGACTTAGTTATTTCCTTTTGGGAAGTGGTTTCAGGCAGTGCCAAAAGTTCATTTATAAAGTGCCTCTTTTGTTCCTCCGTCTTGATAAGATGCGAAGGCGTCAACAAGGTTACTTTTCCCGTCTTATAGGCATCAAAACCAGCAATGACAAAACCTTTTAATTGGTCCAACTCCTCCATTTCAACCTCCCGTGGAAGTCCTTGCTGCTGAACAGCAGCCACCACTTCCCGGCTGTATGGAAGCCGGTAAATCACAAAAGGCATGTTTCTGGATAACAAAAGGTCAATAAGCATCGTTGGATTATTAATGACGTTTTTTCACAATAAAAATGGTAATCCGGCAGCTGGAAATCAAATGTCCGGTTTCATCTTTTACATCAATATTCCATAGGTGGGTAGTTTTCCCCTGATGAATAGTTTTAGCCTCGGCGATCACCCAGCCTTTACGAACGCTACGGATATGATTGGCCGTAACATGCTGTCCAACCACATTAAATTGATCGAGATCCACCATCAGTGCCGAACCCACACTGGCCAGGGTTTCGGCCAGGGCAATGGTAGCCCCGCCATGCAGCAAACCCATGGGCTGATAAGTACGGTGATCCACCGGCATACGGGCTTTCATGAAACCCGGGTATGCTTCCAAATATTCAATACCTAAACCCTCCATCATGGTTCCGGCATTCATCGCATTGATCGCTGCCAAATCAAATTCTTTTTCTTTCATACATCTGTTTTGAAAGACAAACCTACGGATTTTTTTGTTTATCAGTTACCCTGATGGGTTGCCCCCGGGTTTAAACCCCGGGCAACCCATGCCCTCAAATTAAAACCTACTGACGAAATGACAGTACCGCAAATTTTTATTACTTTTGCTAGCTGCTTTTCAGACCTTTATTAATTCTTTTTATCGGCTGAAATACAATTATATACAGAT
>JALTEO010000351.1 GCA_027073875.1 Bacteroidales bacterium | reverse complement strand
GATGTAACCCTTAGAACCTCTGAAATTGTTGTTATTCCTTTTATTACTTTTTTAACGCCCGCTTGTCTCAAGAAGACATAACCTTTTTTGGAAACATAATCTTTTATTTCAATGGTGGGTTTTCCTTCCTCGATCATTCTAAGAAGATTATCATCCATTGGAATAATTTCAAAAATAGCTTCCCGCCCTAAATATCCTGTATTATTACACATTTTACAGCCTTTGCCCTTTGTAAAAATGAAATCTTTGGGATTTTCTTCAATATTGAGTAATTTTAATTCGTATTCTTTTGGAGTATAATAGGTTTTACAATATGGGCATACTTTTCTTACCAATCTTTGAGCAATTACACCCAGCAGAGTAGATGAAATCAAATAATCTTGAACCCCCATATCTCTTAATCTGTCAATTGCCGATATGGCGTCATTTGTATGGAGCGTTGAGAATACCAAATGTCCGGTTAACGCTGACCTTATGGCATTTTCTGCTGTTTCTCTGTCTCTTATTTCTCCAACCATAATAATATCAGGATCTTGTCTGAGGATTTCACGTAAAGCCTGAGCAAAATCAAAACCTATTGCGTGATTAATGTTAATCTGATTAAAGTCCTCTTCAATAAGTTCCACCGGATCTTCAATGGTAATAATATTTACCGTATCATTTTTCAAGTGATTTAATGTGGCATAAAGTGTTGTTGTTTTTCCCGAACCGGTGGGTCCTGTAATGAGAATGATTCCGTGAGTATGTTCAATAATTTTTTTATACCATTTTTCTTCTTTTTTATTTAACCCTAGGTCCATAATGGTTTTATTCAGATTTTGCGGGTCCAATAGTCTTAAAACAACTTTTTCACCGAATAGGGTGGGAACTATTGCCACTCTAATTTCAACCGCATGATTCTCATGTTCAACACGTATTCTTCCATCCTGCGGCCTTCTTCTCTCGGAAATATCCAATCCCGCCATTACTTTTATTCTTGCTACTATTGCAAAAAAAAGTTTTTTTGGAAGTTTTCTCACTGTGTGTAAAACCCCATCTATTCTCAACCGTATAAGCACATTTTCTCTTTTCGGTTCAATATGTATATCGGATGCCCTTTGTGAAATTGCTTTGTGAATAATAAGATCTATTAAATTGATTATGGGAAGTTCCTTTTCCGAAATATTTGAAATATTTGCTGCATTTCCCTCATTTATGGCATCAAGATTTCTCACATCCTTTAAAGCTCTTTCAATGGACTTGGACAATCCGTAATATTCGTTGATTGTAGAGTTAATATTACTATTTAACGTAAAATGAAATATAATTTTTTTAGGAAGGTAAAATTTTAAAATGTCTTCGTATTCATTTTCCGTTAACAATCTTGAAATGGCTATAAATACCTTTTCGTTATCCATTTTAAAAGTTATCATTTTCATATTTCTTGCAAAGGATTCGGGAAGATAATCGGTAATATTGGTAGATAGTTCGAGGGGGTCCAGAGTAATGTATGGAATTTCCATCTTTTTTGAGAGTTTTTTCTTAAAGTCTTCTTCCTGGAGAAATTTTCTTCTTATTAAAATCAGAGAGAGATAATCTCCTGTTTTTTCATATTCATCAAGAGCAATGTCAAGGTGTTTTTTGGTTACTAACCCCTCCTTAATGAGAAATCCTTTCAAATCAATTTTTGTAATTATGGGAAGCATATTTACTC
>JALTEO010000350.1 GCA_027073875.1 Bacteroidales bacterium | reverse complement strand
TAATGATACCCGCAGTTTATCCCGCCAAGTTATTCGGGGCGGTTTTTGGGTTTTTTTTCTCAGGATAGCGGGCTATTTTTTCAGTTTTTTTCGAATAATAATTCTTGCAAGAATTCTCTCGCCGAATGATTTCGGGCTGCTGGGCATCGCATTGCTGACGATGGCTACTCTTGAAACTTTTTCTCAGACGGGTTTTCAGGCGGCTTTGATACAAAAGAAAGGAGATATAAAATCATATCTTGATGCCGCGTGGACTGTCTTAATTTTTCGGGGTCTTATTTTGTTTGCTGCGCTGTATCTGATTGCGCCCGCTGCTGCGGGCTTTTTTAAGGTGCCGGAGGCGGAACCCATAATCAGGGTAATCGGATTTGCCATACTTTTCAAAGCGTTTACCAATGTGGGAGTCGTTTATTTCCAAAAAGATCTGGAATTCAACAAAGTTTTTGTATATCAGTTTTCGGGCACTCTGGTGGATTTTGCCGTCGCGGTTTCGGCGGTTTTAATCTTAAGAAACGTTTGGGCCCTCGTTTTTGGTTCGCTTGCGGGAAGTGCTGTGAAGTGTTTTTTGAGTTTCTTTATTCATTCGTACAAGCCGAGGTTAAATTTCGATATAAGTAAGGCGAAGGAACTTTTCGGATTTGGAAAATGGATATTGGGTTCAAGCATTCTGATTTTTTTTATCACTCAAGGAGACGACGCTTTCGTTGGGAAGTTTCTCGGTGCTGCGGCTCTTGGTTTTTATCAGATGGCTTATAGAATTTCGAATATACCGGCGACTGAGATAACCCACGTGATTTCCCAGGTTACTTTCCCCGCTTATTCGAAAATGCAGGATAATCTGCCACGCCTGAGGGAAAGTTATCTTAGAGTTTTGCGGCTTACTTCGTTTCTGTCTTTTCCTGCCGCGGGTCTGATATTCGCTCTTGGTGGAGGTTTCACGAAAATATTTTTAGGCGCGAAATGGCTGCCGATGGTTCCGGCTATGAAGATTCTGGCGATATGGGGGGCAGTGAGGTCAATCGGAGCGACAACGGGGCCTGTGTTCCAGTCCGTCGGAAAACCGAAAATTCTAACTTTGATGTTGATGGTTGCTTTGTTCATATTGTTTATTTTAATTTCTCTCGTTATATTTTGCTTTTCATCCATTTTAACTAACTCCTTTTAATTATATTGGATCCAATAATTAACATAAATTTTCATCTTTATAAATCGGTGGATATTTAGCCTTGTAAATCAAATTACTTGCTCCTACAATTTTATTACTTAGTAGTAATAGTAGCATATAAATATCACAACATCAAGTAATTATTTAATGGACAAATTTCATATTAATCATATAGCCACTCTTTGTCATAAGTGGGGAATGGCAATTTAAAATGTCACCCTGGATTTATTTCAGGGGCTCAATGAGATTCTGAAACAAATTCAGAATGACAAATCAAGAGCCCCTCTGACAAGGGAAATATAAATAGGGAGAATATTCGAAGGTATCGCAGTTTCCGGGGTTCGAGAGCCTCACCCCTCGCGAATTTAATTACTGTCTTAAAACACGGCCTCAGAGAGCCTCACCCCTCAGTCCGGTAAAACCGGACAGCTCCCCTAAAAGTGGAGCAGCTATGTTTAGAAATAAGTGAGAAGTTAGAATTTTTCTCAGAGTGTTTACAAACAGTTTAAAATTTATTATATTATAAATA
>JALTEO010000349.1 GCA_027073875.1 Bacteroidales bacterium | reverse complement strand
CTGATTTCAAACAAAATTGTTTGGGGTGCTACTGCGATGATTTTGAATGAATTTAAAGTAATCTTAAATAAGATATAAAAAGATAGGCACTACTATCGTACAGTTTGTCCCTTCGGAAATTGATTGTATCGTGTGGTAATCAATATTATATTTCATTTTCCGGTTTGTTTATATAAAGTTACAAAAAATATTTTTTATTGCTTTGGCAATAAACCACACGAAAGGATTTGTGCAACTGGGAGGTCACAACCTACCTTCACAATTCTATTTTGAGTGGATTACCTTAATTATTTTTGTATCTGATTTTCTCAACCAAATATGAGGGATACCTCCACTAGTAAGATGTAATGCGATTGTATCCCCTTTTTCATTTATTTCATAATAGGATTTCTTGGTTGAACCATAAACATGCCAAATTGTATCTCCTATTAGTTCTACATTAAATGGCTTATTTTTATATATTCCTTTTCCGTATATTGGCAACCATACTGCTTCAGCAATTTTAATTGCAGTTGTTGAGTCTGGAACATAACCATTCTCTGGGAAAAAATCATTGACTTCCTTAAAACTTTGACTAAAAGAAATCTTAAAAAAAAATAGCCAAACAATAAGAAAAATAAACTCTTTTATATTGAGCATAATTATTGCTTTTGAATATCAATTTTAGGTGCTGAATTATTACTACTCAGCTACTACACAGTTTATCCATTAGGAAATTGTATCATTTGTAAATCAATATTATATTTCATCTTTTCGGTTTGTTTATGCAAAGATACAAAAATATTTTTATTGCTGCTTTTGGCTAAAAAACATACCTGCCTCTTTTCTGTACATACCCGCTCCTCCTTACATACCCACGAACCTGTCCTCGACCGTAGGTCGGGAAGTGGGTATCTCAGTCCACGGAGCTCTTGTGTTGAGATTCCCAATCGAGTTGGGAATGTAGTGGTGTGTTCGTGAGAATGAAGTAATGTGTTTTTGTGTCGTTTTTCATCGGTTGAGATTTCTCCCTCCGGTCGAAATGACGAAAGGACAGGCAGTTTGGAATGACTCAAGGGTAAGGAGATTCGAAATAGAAAATTCTATGAATTTTAGGGTTATACCAATTCTTATTACAAAACAGTCCAAAGACGATTTTGTAATTTAGAATGGTTAATGCCGATACTACTTGAAAATAGTCCAAACAATTTTTTTAATGTTTGGACTATCTTGAAAGTGTAATCGGTATTAGGTTCTAAAAAAAATCAAAAATTCCCTTGCCGGTTACTTTTTTTTATACTTTTGCAAGCGATTACTCACATACTTTATTTAAATAAGTGATTCTGAAATAATTATCTTAACATGGATAGAAAGAAAATATTATTGTTTAGTTGGATTTTAATGGTAACCACTTCATTGTTCGGACAAGAACAAGGAAAAAATGACAGTACGGCTGTGAATACCGTTTTTTATCAATCTGTATATAATTTGCGACCTGTTTTGTTGAAAAAGAACAAGATGCTATTGAATACGCGTCTTGATTTCCCGCGGTTCTACAAAATGTATTACGCCAAACAACAGGCAATCGACAAGGTATCGCCGTATATGGTCATGAATGAGTTTTATTTTAATACCTATTTTACTTACGGCTTGTCAGATAAAGTAAATCTTTATACGGTAATTCCTATTGCCGATATTCATCATTATTCGCCCATGGG
>JALTEO010000348.1 GCA_027073875.1 Bacteroidales bacterium | reverse complement strand
AATGGAAAGACCTTAATTAATATAAATGAACTAAAAAAATACTACGATTCTCTTAAAAAAGAAAGTGAATGGAAAAAGAAATTAGGAAATGATCTCAATTGGCATTTATCCTTTGTTGAGTATAAAGAATCAGAACGGACAAAGCATGTTCATCGGCTTCATCCGTATAAAGGGAAGTTTATTCCACAGCTTGTAGAGTATTTTCTCGATTCCCACGTGGATGAATTCAAAAAAGAAATTTATTTTAATAAGGGCGATATAGTTCTGGATCCATTCTGTGGTAGTGGAACGACACTGGTGCAGTCAAATGAATTGGGTATGCACGCCATTGGCATTGATATTTCTTCTTTTAATGCAATGATCAGTAATGTGAAAACATCAAAACACAATTTTGTATTGCTTTCGGAAGCCATAAGATCCCTTACTTTAAAATTGCTTGATTTCCAAAGGAATAGAAAAAATGTTCCGTTTGAAAATCATCTTTTGCGCGAATTGTCGCAGTTTAATTCGAAATATTTCCCACCTCCCGATTACAAGAGAAAAGTAAGAAGTGGAACAATAAACGAAAAAAAGTACGGAGAAGAAAAAGAAAAGGAATTTCTGCCAATTTATTATGATTTAGTCAAAAAATACGGTATTAAAATCCAACAGGATAATAATGAAAGCTTTTTGGACAAATGGTTTTTAAAAGTGGTAAGAGATGAAATTGATTTTGTTTTTAATGAAATTAAGAAAATAAAAGATATACCTACAAAACGGATTTTAAGTATTGTTTTAAGTCGAACTATTCGTTCTTGTAGAGCAACAACCCATTCGGATTTAGCAACACTTTTTGAACCTCAAACGACAACGTACTATTGCAAAAAACATGGTAAAATTTGCAAACCTCTGTTCTCAATAGACAGTTGGTGGAATCGCTACACCATAGACACAATGAAACGATTAACCGAATTTAACCGGTTGAGAACAAATACATCTCAAATTTGCTTAACAGGAGATAGCCGTACGATTGATATTGTTACGGAATTAGAAAGTAGAATGCCTGCTTTTGCTCAGAAAATTAAAACGCAAAAAATTGATGGTATTTTTTCAAGTCCACCTTACGTCGGTTTAATAGATTATCACGAGCAACACGCCTATTCATATGACTTGTTTGGATTTGAACGCAAGGACGAATTGGAAATAGGCCCATTGTACAAAGGCCAGGGGCGAGAAGCAAGAGAAAGTTACGCCAAAGGAATTGCAGAAGTTTTAACAAATAGTAAAAAATTCCTAAAAGACGATTATGATGTTTTCTTAGTAGCGAATGACAAGTACGGTTTATATCCTAAAATAGCAGAAAGGGCAGGCATGAAGATTGTCAACCAATACAAAAGACCTGTTTTAAATCGTGTGGAAAAGGATAGAAATGCCTATTCAGAAATCATATTTCATTTAAAAGAGAAAAATTAATGGCATTAGATAATGATTCTGTTTGTGCAATTACGCATAAAGTGAAGCGCCGGTAATAGGAGAATAATATAATGAACTTTGGCACGCACCATTGCTTGATTTGTTAGTTGCAACGATACATGAGCGCAGTCTAAAAAGGTAGATTTTTGTCAAAATCAAGGCGGAAGAAATTTTTGACCCGGAGTTAACTGATTGTTAATGAGGAGTCAAAAATTTTTGACAACGCAGAGTTTGGCAATAAAGAAC
>JALTEO010000347.1 GCA_027073875.1 Bacteroidales bacterium | reverse complement strand
GAATATCTGGTAAAAGAAAAATATACAAACCCGAAAAAGATTGTGATTCACGGTGGGTCAAACGGAGGATTGTTGGTGGGAGCAGTTACCAATCAACGACCTGATTTGTTTGCTGTGGCTATACCGTCGGTTGGCGTGATGGATATGTTGCGGTATCAGAAATTTACAATCGGGTGGAATTGGGTTACCGATTACGGTTCCAGTGATGATTCCGTTCAATTTAATAACCTTATAAAATATTCACCGCTTCACAATATTAGAGAAGATGTTAATTATCCTGCTGTATTAGTAACTACTGCCGACCATGATGATAGGGTTGTGCCGGCTCATTCATTCAAATATATTGCTACGCTACAGGAAAAATACAAAGGACCAAATCCGGTGCTGATTCGTATTGAAACGATGGCAGGACACGGTGCCGGAAAATCTTTGGATAAATATATTGAAGAAACTGCAGATATGTTTGCTTTCGCCTTTTATAATATTGGAATTACAGACTTAAAATCACAAGGGAAGTGAAAAAGAATCGGTATCCGTTTATTGTTATCGAAGGAAATATTGGTGCAGGGAAAACGACACTTGCTACTGCTTTATCTAAAAAGTTTGGTGGAAATCTATTATTGGAACAGTTTCAGGACAATCCATTTTTGCCACGATTTTATAAAGAACCTGATAAATACGGTTTTATGGTGGAGGTTAATTTTTTGATTGAACGCTACCGGCAACTGCACGATTTTCAACAACTTTCTTTATTTAAGCAATTTACTATAGCTGATTTCTATTTTAATAAGTCGTTGATATTTTCCACTAAAACACTTGACGACAAAGAATACGAATTGTATAAAAAAATTTACCAGATTATTAATACACAATTACCAATACCGGATTTATATATTTATTTGCAGCAACCGGTTGAAAATCTTTTGAGAAACATAAAAAAACGGGGAAGATCCTATGAGCAGACGATAGATGAAACTTATTTAAGAAAAATTGACAGGGCTTATTTAGATTATTTTAAAACGGTTACAGATTTTCCTGTTCTAATCGTTGACATATCAAATGCTAATATTCTGGATAATAAGAATTTGGAATTATTCTTTGAGTGGATGTTTAATAAGGATTTTGAAAAAGGAATTAATTTTCTTACAATAGGAAAAGGTTAAAAATATTTTATAGTGTCGTTAAAAGTGTTATTCGCTTGTTATCCTGTACTCGTTATCATGAACTTGTCTGTTGTCGATGTTCAGGTTTATGATTCTAACGACTGTGAAGCAACTGATACAATTGTTGTAAGTGAGTGTACAGGAATTCACGAAAATGAATTGTCAGGTGTTTCTATCTATCCAAATCCAAATAATGGACAGTTTGTTATTGACCTGCAAAATGCTGATAACGCTCAAATTAAAGTCTTAACCCGTATTATTCATACAAGAACTTTGTGAATTGTATGAATGTGCGATGAATAAAGGGTTGGGAATGCGGGAAATCCCGATTTAGAAATACCCAAATTTGGGGTTTTGCAAAACCCCAAATTTGTTGGTATTACTTAATCGTGAAAAAATCCGTGAATTTTTGGGATTAACAATTAGCGGACAGGTTATTTACTCGAAACAAACAAACGATATGCACAATGTTATTGATTTGTCGAATTTCGATAAAGGAATATATTTTGTTCATATAAGAGGAAATAAACTTTCAGG
>JALTEO010000346.1 GCA_027073875.1 Bacteroidales bacterium | reverse complement strand
GACTTCGCTGTGCACCAGTTCCGTAAACTTCGGATAAACACAAATACCTGCAACATTTGGGATATCTTTATTATTTTTCTCAAATTCATTTACCGGATTAATTAACTTTTTCCGAATATCATCATCGGTATCCCACACATTTAAACTCGTTAAGTCAATAAAACCGTAAATTTGTTTCAGAACTTGTTTTTGGTTTATATTTTTACGAACACTAATAATGTTTGCTACGGCATTGATGATAACATCTTTTTTTAATTGCAGACTATTTTCGGTATATTCCATAGATTACTTTAATTTAGGGTTATTTTTGTGTCTTTCGGCATCACGATTTGTTTTCTTTAAAAAAGTTTTTTGGAGAGCTTCGGTCAAATCCACACCGGTCTGATTGGCAAGACAAATCAATACAAAAAGTACATCTGCCATTTCTTCCGACAAATTATCATTGTCATTTGGTTTAAAAGACTGTTCGCCGTATTTTCTGGCAATAACACTGGCTAATTCTCCTACCTCTTCGGTAAGTAATGCCATATTTGTCAATTCATTGAAATAACGAATGCCAACAGTCTTTATCCATTCATCTACTTGTAATTGGGCTTCTTTAATAGTCATTTCTACCAATTATCATTTTTTTTGGCAGTTGCATTTCCCATTGCTTTTTTTAAATCGGTAGATACTTTATTTGCCTCTTTATCTAATTGTTGAAGAAAGAATCCAAATCGTTTTTGGTAAGTTCCGGCTGTTGTATCCATCCATTTTTCACAAGGATAATATGAAGGTTGTTTCCATGCAAACTTATTGATAGTAAACTTATAACGACCATCACGACATTCTACCGTCATGAAGTAGCTTACGATACCACCCATTGTTTGAATACCTTTTCTGTCAGGAGGATTTAGTACTTTAAAAAGCGGATGAAAAACCAACTTATGATTGGTTGCATCTTTGGTTTTAATAACCCGTTCAGCATTTTTAAAATACGATTTTGCCCAGTTAAGAGCTTTGTTGTAAAGTTCTTCCGATGTGCCTTGCTGCTGTACAACTCCTGTGTAAGTAATTAATTTAGTTGTTTGATCAACAGGCATTTCCGGTGCTGTTAAATCTGGTTTACCTTTTTTTTGACCAAAAGCAACTAATACCAAACTCATTAAAACGAATGTAAAAAATTGTTTTTTCATGATTGAATTTTTAAATTTGAGAACAAATATATTAAAATCTTAAAACTTCTCTTAAAATAAAAATAGCTTCTTTTCTATTTAACGACAATATCATTTATTTCTTTCTCTAAATCAGTAAGTTCCTTTTCATCGGCAATACTATTCATTAACATCCAGCTTCTTATTTTCTTTAACGGTTCCGTTTCTTCATTAAAATATTCTACCTGCGTAATCAATTTTTCCATAGGATAAAAAATGACGGGAATTTCTGTTGCTCTGGTTATTGAAACTCCCTCTGACAACATTTGATACATCGTTTGATAATCAGTTATATCAACCACCAATGTTTTAAGCGAATCCTTTGATTTCGGTTCAAAATAATCCCTCACCTTCAAAAAATCACCTTTTGCCTTATGGATATCCAATAGAATAATAATTGTCTTCAACTTACTTCCCGACAAAAGCTCCATCAATCTCAGAAAATCAATTTCAGTCATTCCGGCAACAGACAGTCCCACAAAAATCACACGATTGTCATTGTTTGTT
>JALTEO010000345.1 GCA_027073875.1 Bacteroidales bacterium | reverse complement strand
ACATATAAATATTACAGATTCTAGCAAATGAAAATTATTTCCATCGTCGGTGCAAGACCGAATTTTATGAAGATAGCTCCGTTTATCAGGGCAATCAAAGCACACAATGAAACTTCAGACAAAAAGATTGAACATATATTGGTTCATACGGGACAACATTATGACATACGGATGTCGCAAAAGTTTTTCGATGAGCTGAATATACCACCTGCTGATATTCATCTCGGTATCGGCTCCGGTACACACGCCGAACAGGTCGGTAAAACGATGATTGAATTTGAAAAAGTTGTCAAACGGGAAAATCCCGACTGGGTAGTGGTTGTCGGCGATGTCAATGCCATTCTTGCCGGCTCGGTTACTGCCAAAAAAGAACATATTGCTCTGGCACATATAGAAGCAGGGTTGCGTTCGGGCGACATCTCCATGCCGGAAGAAGTCAACCGCCTCGTTGCCGACCGTCTCTCCGATTTACTGTTTACACCCGATAGAATTTCTGATGAAAACCTTAAAAAAGAAGGCGTCCCCGACGAAAAAATAAAGTTTGTCGGCAACATTATGATTGATACGCTGGAATACGAACGGGAGAAAGCACTATCGTTTAACCTTAAAGATATTATTAAAAACAATTTACTCATTAACTATCCGGAAATAAAAGCTCCCAATCCGGAGCAATTTGCTGTTGTTACGATGCATCGTCCTTCTAATGTGGACCATAAAGATATTCTTACGGCAATTACTCGTTTTTTTACACAGGAAGTTACCAAAGATTTAACGCTGGTATGGAGTATTCATCCACGCACACAAAACCGCTTGAAAGAATTCGGGTTATGGGACGATTTGGCAACGGTAAAAAATCTAATTTTGCTCCATCCTGTTGGTTATCACGAAATGATAAAGCTCAACAGCACGGCAAAAGTTGTTCTTACCGATAGCGGTGGTTTGCAGGAAGAATCAACCATTCTTGGAACGCCTTGTCTTACCTTGCGATGGAACACCGAACGCCCGGTAACACTCCGTGAACATGGCGGTGCTTCTGTCTTGGTCGGCAATAATATTGAACGCATTCGCAACGAATACCAAAAAACATTATTGTTGGAACGCCATCCTGTTCGTCCCGAGCTGTGGGATGGCAAAACTGCCGAACGGATTGTTAAGGCATTAACCCGCATTATTCATACAAGAACTTTGTGAATTGTATGAATGTGCGATGGATAAAGGGTTAGGAATGCGGGAAATCCCGATTTAGAAATACCCAAATTTGGGGTTAATTTTAGTTATTGCAAATCAGCATCCCCCAAAAGCACCGTCATTGCGAGGAGAAACGACAAAGCAATCTCTCTTAAAATCAAATGATTCTCTTGAGGATTATTACCTTTGTATTAAAATTAGCTTTGTTGTAATAACAATTCGTTATAAAGACTTTCGGTATTTCTTACTAACGACTCGTAACTGTATCTTTCCTTGACATTCTCCCATCCTTGTTTCGATAATTCATAACGAAACTCATTGTTTTCAACAAGCTCCAATAACTTATTACTATAATCCGGAAAATCGTTGGAATTTGCCAACAATCCGGTTTTTTCTTCGATTACAACATTCTCAATTCCACCAACTTTCGTACTCAAAACAGGTCTGTTGGCCGCCTGTGCTTCTATTAAACTTACCGGTGTTCCCTCATTCAGCGATGTTAAGGTTACAATATCAACACCTGCATAAACACTATCAACATCGATTATCCATGAAGTAAAATTAATTGTTGCCCTTTCCTTTTTTAAAGAATAACTTAATCCGAGTTTTTCGGCTTTTTTAATTATTTCGTCGCGACTTTCTCCATCGCCAACAATAAATGCTCTTATTTTTTTTGACGAATTGTTGACAACAAATTTGATGGCTTCCAAAAACAATTTATGATTCTTTATTGGTGCTAACCTTCCGACTATTGCAATTGCAATTTCATCATCGGCAATTTTATATTCTTTACGAAATTGTTTTCGTTTAAAATCAATATTTTCGTGAAATTTTGACAAATCAAATCCCAAAGGAATAACTGAGAATTTATCTTTTTCTGCAATTTTATAAACTTCTGACAATTCATATTGTTGTCTTTCGCTGATGGCAATAATCTTTGAACTCCGGTTGGCAAGTTTCCTTTCTATTTCTTTAAAAACTTTAGTCTTATATGTACTAAAATATGAATGAAATATATGCCCGTGAAATGTATGAATAATAATCGGGACATTCATATTTATTGCAGCAAGTCTACCTAACATCCCTGCTTTTGATGCGTGTGTATGAACAATATCCGGTTTATATTCTTTTATTATTTGTTTAATTTTTTTATATGCTATTAAATCTTTTCTTGGATTGATTTTGCGTTGCATTTCTTTAATAATAACGGGCTTTATACCCATTTCGCGAAGAATGTATTCAGAGCTGTCTTCGCTATCGCATTTTTCTCCGCCAATTAACTTTGTTTCAAAATCATTTGACAAATATTTTGACAAATAAGCTGCATTGGATGTTGGTCCACCAATATTAAATCTGTTTAAGATTCTTAATACTTTCTTTGCCATTTTTTTAAAATAATGTTCAAATGTACAGCATATAATCAATTACTGCAACTATATTTTGTGTATATGCTCTTTTTATACACTAATGTATGTATTTTTTCCACCAATTTTGAAAAATTATTAAAGCCCATATTTCTGCCGGAGCATCGTTTGGGTTACCGGATTTTAGTTTATTTACAATATTTTGTATCTCTTTGTAATTAAAGATATTTTGATTTTCAATAAGGTCTTTATTTAATAAATCTTCTAAAATAATTGGGTATAAATCTGCTTTTAACCACTTTAATAAAGGAACTTCAAATCCGTGTTTGGGACGATTATACAGCTCTTTTGGTAAGATATTTTTATAGGCATCTTGTAGAATTTTCTTTTTGATATTTTTATCTATCTTGTAATTAACCGGCAACGAAAAAGCAAAATTGACAATATTATGGTCGAGAAAAGGTGTCCGCACTTCTAAAGAATTAGCCATTGACATTAAATCAACTTTTGTGAGCATATCGTTTTGCAATACAAGATGTGTATCGGCATATAAAATTTGGTTAAAATCACCGGAAGTAATAAATTCGGTTATTTCGTGTTTCCGGCGGCTATAGTCTTTTTGATTTACTTGTGTTTTTAATAAATTTTGTGTTTGTTCTTCAGATTTTATTGTTGCCCATGCCCAGTATCTTTCTTTATCATTAAGTTTCAATCCTTTATTATATTTTTGTATTTTCCTTATTTGATTAAATATTTTTCCATTTCGCGATTTTGGTAAAGTATCCCAGATAAATCCTGTATTTTTAATTAAACTGTTTTTGGAGCTGTTTAAGGTTGCATTATAGTGAGCAAAGTGCTTATTATAACCCGAAAAAATTTCATCAGCACCATCACCCGATAATGCTACGGTTGCTTTTTGTTTTGTAAGTTTACTTAAAATATATACAACCAAAGCAGAGCTATCGGCAAAGGGTTCATCCAATGTATCAAAGACATTAAATAGGTTATTAAGTAAATCGGCATTTGTAAGTTTAAATGTTGTATGGTTTGTCTTAAACTTTTTGGCTACCAACTCTGCATATTTTGTTTCGTCAAAAAAAGGTTCATCGGCATAACCTATCGAAAAAGTATTAAGATTATTGGTAAACTTACTTGCTGTTGCCGTAATTATTGAGCTGTCGATACCTCCACTTAAAAATGCACCTATAGGAACATCTGACACCAATCTGCTTTTTACCGATTCATTAATTAGTTCAATTAACTTTTCCTGAGTATCTTGATATATTATTTTTGTATTTATGCTATTTTCCGGAACCGAATAATATCTGTTCTTGGTAAACTTTTCTTGACTAATTAAAATGTAAGAACCCGGTGTTAGCTTATTTATATTTTTAAAAATTGTTTGTGGTCCGGGAATATAATTAAATTGAAAATAATTATACAAAGAGGTATTATCTATCTCGCGTGGTATATCAAATTCCAATAAAGCTTTTATTTCAGATGCAAATATAATTTTATCGACATCATTATAAACATACAAAGGTTTAATTCCCATCCGGTCGCGAGCCAAAAACAACAGATTCTGTTGCTTGTCATAAATTGCTATAGCAAAACAGCCATTCACTTTATTAATAAAATCTGCTCCATATTCAATAAACATATATAAAAGAACCTCTGTATCGCTTTGTGATTTAAATTGATATTTTGATTCTAATTTTTTTCTTTCGGTGTTATAATTGTAAAATTCGCCATTGTAAACAATAACATACCTGTTGCTTGCATCAGTCATTGGCTGATTAGCATTTTTTGAAATATCTATAACCGAAAGTCGTGAATGTCCAAGTGCAACAATATTGTCGTTAAAAAATCCCGAATTGTCAGGACCGCGTTTTTCTATTTTTTTTATTGATGCCTTTAAATTAACAATGTCTTTATCGTTAATCTCATTAAACTTATATATTCCGGATATTCCACACATAAATCATTGCAAAATAACATATTTATATCCTAAATTGCAGTAATAAATTCAACTTAATTTACAGAGATGATATAAATGATTTGAGCATTTCGTTAACTTTGTAATTTTTTCAGTTGGAATAAATTCTCAAAACAAACATAAGATTTACCGCAAAATGAAAAATAAAAGATTTAAGAATGTGGGGAGAAAAATTAAACTGCCGCTACTATTGTTTTATATTATTATGCCTCTTTTAGTTTTTTCGCAAAAAAACAATACTGAAAATAAAGATTCATCTTTAGAACAAAGTCAAAATCAGTCGTTTGTCAAGAGTTTTAAGGTTTTTGGCGAAGTATTCGGAGATTATTATTACAAGACAGGAGGTAGCAATAATCCCGGAATAGGAACAAGTGAATATTGCAATGTGAAAAAGGATGCACAAGCATTTGCCTTCAGAAGAATATATTTTGGTTCAGCATTTGAATTTTCCCCAAAATTTGAAGGCAAGATTATGCTCGAGAGCAATGACGATCAACTATTGCCAAATGGTAAGAAATCGGCAGGTAATTTAAAGTATGCGTATATAAAGTGGAAAGAAATATACAAAGGTGCAAGTTTAATATTGGGAGCACAAAGCACACTTACTTGGTCAAGATTTACTGAAAAAATATGGGGTTACCGCTCAATAGAAAAAACAATATTTGATGCAAGAAAACTTGGCAGCTCAAATGATGTTGGTATAAGTCTGGCGGGAAAACTTCTTAACGAAAAAATAGGATATAACTTGATGATAGGAAACGGACAAGGTCAAAAACCTGAAAATAACAGATTTAAAAAGTTTTATTTTTCTGTAAACGGAAAAGAATTTGATAAACATTTATTATGGGAAGTTTATCTTGACTACGAAGACCAAAATCCGGTTAGCTGGCATTGGCAAACAAACAAAACTACAATTAAAGGATTTTTGGGTTACCAAACAGCCGGCTTAACGGCAGGAATAGAAGGTGGCAAACAAGCACAAGAAAATTATGGTGTAAATATAGATACACTCATAAGCAAAATAGATACGGTTAATGTTGTTCCCACCGGATATACTTTTTTCGTAAAAGGAAATATAATTAAAGATAAATTAAATGCTTTTGTGAGGTTTGATCTGTGGAATCCGGATAGCAAAGTAAGTAATGATGGCTGGAAAGAGTATTTTACCGTAATCGGCATAGATTTTACTCCCACTAAGAATGTTCATTTTATGCCAAATCTTTGGGTAAATATGTATGATAATAAAAACGGAAAAGATACGAGATTGGCAGATGTCGTTCCCAGATTAACATTCTGGTGGAAATTTAAGTAATAACCTGAGTTCGATATAAGAAATACTCACAGCTTTTTGATATTTTTCTTAGGCGAGTCATATTTTTGATGCACTATCGGGATAATGCGAAAAGATATGAGGAAGTATAAGGAAAATATCATAAAGC
>JALTEO010000344.1 GCA_027073875.1 Bacteroidales bacterium | reverse complement strand
GTTTTTATATTAAATATATTGAATTATGGCAGATTTAAATAGTGTTATCGTACAAACTATGCAGGTATCGCCTATTATGCGTATTATCCGTGTAAAACCGGAAGGATGGGAATTACCTGATTTTAAACCCGGACAATTTATTGTACTCGGTTTACCTGCTTCGGCTCAAAGAACTGACGACTCAACACCGGAAAACATAAAATATGATGATCCGGATAAATTGATAAAGCGAGCTTATTCCATCGCATCTTCTTCAACACAGGAATATGTTGAGTTTTATATTACGCTCGTACATTCCGGTGCTTTAACACCACGAATTTTCAACCTGAAAGTAGGTGATAAAATTTTTATGGGAAAACGAGCAACAGGTATGTTTACGCTTGATGAAATTAGTGACGACAAAAATGTGGTGTTAATTGCCACAGGAACAGGTGTTGCTCCTTATATGAGTATGTTACGCTCGAACATCCTGCATCGTAAAGGGAATATTATGGTTATTCACGGAGCGGCTAACAGTTGGGATTTAGGTTATTCCTCCGAGTTACAGTTACTGGAATCAATGTTTCCTAATTTCTATTATCATCCAACTATTACTGAGGCAGATAAAGAACCGGCAGGATGGAACGGTGATACACGATTTATTGATGCAATTTGGGAAACGGGAACTGTGGCAGAAAAATGGGGACTTACGCCAAAACCTGAAAATACCCATATTTTCTTATGTGGAAACCCAAATATGATTAAAGGAATGATTGATTTGCTTGGAAAAGATAGTTTTAAGGTTCATAGCCGTAAAGAACCCGGACAGATTCATTACGAGGAATTTTAGTCTAACTAAAACCTATTTTTGCACTAAATTTATAAACGATGCATTTTAGCATAATTGACATCTTTTCAATCTTTATGGTACTTTTTGCCATTATTGATGTTCCCGGAAATATCCCTATTATCATTGATATTAAAAGTAAATCGGGTGACATTAATTCCCTGCAAATAACTTTGGTTTCATTGGGAATTATGTTGCTGTTTCTGTTCGCAGGAGAACCCTTGTTGGGACTTTTTGGCGTAGATATTTCATCGTTTGCCATTGCCGGTTCATTGGTTATCTTTTTTTTGGCGTTGGAAATGGTTTTGGGCATTGAAATTTTCAAACATCAAGATATAAAAGGTGCATCTATTGTACCAATTGCTTTTCCGTTGATTGCCGGTGCCGGATCATTAACAACTCTTTTGTCGTTAAAAGCACAATATGCCACCGAGAATATTGTAGTTGCACTTGTGTTAAATATGGTGGTCGTATTTTTTGCACTTAAAGCAACTGTTATTTTTGAAAGAATTCTTGGCAAAACAGGTGTCCATATCTTACGAAAAGTATTTGGAATCATATTATTAGCTATTGCCATTAAACTGTTTACATCCAACACGGGCATACAGTTTCATCACTAAAAAGATTCTCAGAATAATATCTGCCCACTCTTTACTCCTTTCTCCATTTTTATTAATACTTAACTCGCATTATTCATACAAGAACTTTGTGAATTGTATGAATGTGCGATGGATAAAGGGTTGGAAATGTGGGAAATCCCGATTTAGAAATACCCAAATTTAGGGCTTTACAAAACTATCAAATTTGTTGGTATTACTTAATCGTAAAAAATTCTATGAATTTTTGAGGTTAAGTTCAATATAAGAAATATAAATTTGAAAC
>JALTEO010000343.1 GCA_027073875.1 Bacteroidales bacterium | reverse complement strand
AAGAGGCACACTTTTCTTCATCACCTGATATGAGGATACCATACCTTTAACCATTTGATTATAAATATTCAGAAAATTTGTCAAATCCGATTGAAATTCCGTAGTAGTATAACTCCAAGAGAGAGCGGGAAGCAACAACAATAAACATATTTTCAATAATTTCATTAGCTTCTCCATATTGGTATTAATAAGGCTTATTTATTAAGGAAGTGGGTTTATGAACTCCATCCAATCCGACACTAAAAGAAATTACCCCGTTAAAGGTCTGACTGTTTGCCCAGGAAAGAACTAAACTTATCGAAGTAACAAGTGATTCCTGAATTGAAATTGCCAATACAGGGGCAAGATAAATCGAATACTGGAATGATGTGAAACCATTACCATAAAAACCGGTAATTCCGGCATTGCATCCCGCAGTCAACCCCCACTTGAATTTAAACGGAAAACTTGCAATATACCAAAAGGACGGAGAATCCCAATATGTCCCTTTTTGAGAAAGGTAGCGAAATTCCAATGAAGAATCCACAGTAAAGTCGCCGGGTATGGAATATGCTCCTATAATACTTGAGTTTTCTATCACACTTCTAACACTGCTATGCTCACTTAATACATTCGCTCCTACCCTTCCCATTACCGTAATCGATTTCGAGATGGGGAGATACAATTGATTTTCGGTCTCATAGGAAATATATCTGATGTTTCGTTTAATACTATTAAGATTCATGTTGTTCCACTTTACACCGACGGAAACATAGAATCCCTCGCTAGGGTAAATAAAACGAGTCCCCTGATAATAAGTCTGTTCTTCAGAGTATCTTGTATCAAAGATCAATTTTACACCGGTAGAAAACAGATCATAATTATAATCCCGTACAATCGTATTACTTACTATGGGTCTGGTTTGTATGTAGTCAACTCTCGGGGATATTGAGAAATAGTTTAAAAAAACAAAGTCCGCATAGCTTGTTAATACACTCTGATTCATAAATAAATACTGATAATTCGTTGTCTCTTGCTCATTGGTTGAGTTTACGACAAAATCTCCGGATTTTTCCGATACAAGAAAATACAGGTTCAAATTTTGCTGACCCTCAGGGATTAAATTGTATATTCCACCACTCAAGTTAAAGCTGTCATACAATGGAACAGGTGATTTGGAATTAAAACTGGGAATAGCCGTAAAACTGACATAAGACTGAGGGCTGCGAACCGATGATATTGGTTCGTGAAAAGCAAAAAGAACTGTGCTCATACTAATTAAACAAGCTACAATTAGAAAATAAACCATTTTCATTTCTCATTTTCTCCTTTACTACAGTAGATTTACCAAAATAATAGATAACAGATATCCGAAAAATAAAATAGAAAATACTATCGGATAGACTTTGCGATTGTTTTCTTTATAGGATTTCCAATTCCAAATAACGGCAAGTATGCCACTTAAAATTCCAATAGCGATTGCACCGGCAGATAAAATCTGTCTTACCGCCGCACCGAAAAAGTGGTAAGATAAAAAGACATACAAGGGCCAGGGCAGAAAGACATAAAAAAGGGCATTAAACAGTTTCTTCATTTATAACCTCCAATTCATCTATGCATGTAACAATTAAAGTAACATAAAATGTCACTTTTATGCTACTTTAATTTATTTTTGTATTATACCATCTTTGAGATGTATTTTTTTCTTTATTTTATTCAATACCCATTGGTCAT
>JALTEO010000342.1 GCA_027073875.1 Bacteroidales bacterium | reverse complement strand
GATTTATTACAACTTGATAAAGAAATTGCCCGTTCGTCTGAAACATTTATTAAACATTATCAGAAAAATTATTCTCATCCTCAAAGACCTCCTTCATGGATGAGTCTTGAAGTTTCATCATTAGGATTATTGTCCAAAATTTATCGAGATTTAAAACTTTGTGAAGAAAAAAAACAAGTCTCGAAACATTTTGGATTAATGCACCCATATGTTTTAGAAAGTTGGATTCATAATATTGCTGGGGTTAGAAATATTATCGCTCATCATGGTAGATTATGGAATAGAAAATTAACCATTGCAGCCAAAGTTCCAAAAAGAGTTAAATATAGATGGCTTGAAAACAAACAGTACAATATTCATTCTTTATATGCATCAATAGTAATTTTGCTTTATTTGGTTAGAAGTATCAATCCAAATACTCAGTTTGTTTCAAAATTATTTAAACTTTTCGATGAATATTCCAATGATATTGAGTTACAATTAATGGGTTTTCCGAAAGATTGGGAAAAAGAGAAATTTTGGAAATAATAATAATGCACATAATTTTTTAAATAATGTATAATTACTTATTCGGTCCGGTACCATCGCGGCGACTGGGAATGTCACTGGGAATTGACTTAGTTCCCGCAAAGGTTTGTTCACTGAACTGCGTATATTGTGAAGTAGGCAAAACAACCGACTTGACTTTGGAACGCAAAGAGTATGTACCTTATGATAAGGTAATTGCAGAACTGTCCGACTATCTGGGAAATAATCTGCATCCCGATTATATTACTTTTTCCGGATCGGGAGAACCCACACTCAATAGCCGTTTTGGAGAGGTGTTGGATTACATCAAAAAACATACAACAATACCTGTAGCTGTACTAACTAACGGCACTCTGCTTTCGGACCCGCAAGTACGAAAAGAATTGTTGGATGCCGATTTGGTTTTACCCTCGTTGGACGCCGCTCTGGATTATTCGTTTCGGAAGATTAACCGACCGCAGAAAAATATTGATTTACAGGAATACATTCAGGGGATTGCCGATTTCCGTAAAGAATACAGCGGGAAAATTCACTTGGAAATTTTATTCCTTTCGGGATACAACGACACACCCGAAGATTTGGATGCACTGAAAGCAGCTATCTTGAAAATAAATCCCGACAGCGTACAGCTAAACACACTCGACCGCCCGGGAACCGTTGCCGGATTACAACCTATGAGTCGGCAACAGATGCAACAGATTGTTCGTTACTGGAAACTGCCTAATGTTGAGATTATTGCCAAAGCTCCCGACCGCAAAAAGATTACTGCCTATCGCGAAGATTTGGAATCCGCTATTTTAGGAACCATTGTTCGCCGCCCGTGTACTTTAGACGATTTACAAAAAATCCTCGGACTCCATATCAACGAAATCAACAAATATCTTGATGTTCTGGAAAATGAAGGTAAAGTAGAAGCCCGCTATGAAGAACGGGGGGTGTTTTATACTACGAAGCAATAAAAAACCCCACCGAAGCGGGGTTAATATTATTTCGCTTTTTCAAGGCTAAGAGTAAAAAATGAAACACAAAATATATTCAGAACATTTTACCCCATAGGAATTAACTCGGAAAATTCACGGAATTTTCTACTATTAAGAAATACTAACAAATTTGGAATTTTACAAAACCCCAAATTTGGGTATTTCTAAATCGGGATTTTCCGTTTTGCTCTCCCTTTATTCATCGTACA
>JALTEO010000341.1 GCA_027073875.1 Bacteroidales bacterium | reverse complement strand
GTGCCTCCGAGATTAATAGCAAAATCCTCCAGTGGTTTCAATAGTTCGGGATATGGAATTTTCTCTACGCCAATAACCAAAACCGACTTATGATAAAACGAAATGGAGTCGCTTGCATTTAGCATTAATGCCGTATTAAAAGCATCGTAATACAGATTATCTACATCGTCGCCGTAACGCCGTGCAGTAGGTGTAACTTCCGAAGGCGTCGTATATAATTTATAAGTAGAAGCCCCCATCACTATATTTATTTGTGGATGTTCCTTAACGAATTTCTTTAATCTGTCAATAGTTATATAATTATTGACTTCACCTTCCCAAATCCCGCCGGGGATAGCTGTTTCCGGACCAATAACAAATTCTGTGGAGTCTGTAATAAGCGAATCGGCTAAATCAAGAAATATCTGCAATTGCTGTTCATCAGTCATCCCGCTGAATTTTTCGTGATACGGATCAATATTCGGTTGAACAACTACTACGCTTTTAGGGTGGTTGGTTTCAGTATAGTGTGTATAAATCCAAACTGAGATAATAACAGGTAAAAACAAAATAATTCCGATGCCAATCAGATTATAAATTTTGAGTCGTTTCTCTCGGTCAAGCACAAAACTGTTAATGGTATTTATGATAAGAATATTGGCAAGCAAAACCCACAGCGAACCACCCAAGGCACCTGTATATTCATACCATTGAATCATTTCCGTATTATGCGAAAATCCGTTACCGAGGATGAGCCAAGTCCATGAAATTTCGCCGTGCAGGTAAATAAATTCAAAGCCAAGCCAGAAGAAAATCAAACCAATATTACCGATGTTTCTGTTTGTATTTCGTTTGAAAATGTGGAACAACCAGAATATACCGGCATAAAACGAGGCATTGAGAATAATGGCGGCAACAGCACCAAAACTTGTTGCATACCATATCCACCAAGTAGTAATTCCGTTCCATACCAAGAATGCCCAGTAGCTGTGAAAGAACACCTGAACAGATTTGTAATTCTGCCGGTTTTGAAAATACCACTCTTCAACCATTAGCAACGGGACAAATGCAAACAGTAAAACCCATCCGAGGTTCCACTCTGTCCACGGTAATGCCAACAGAACACCCGATAAACTACTGTAGATTATTCTGATATATCTTTTTGAAATCATTATCTAAAATTTGTTTTAACGAATCTTTTATGGCAAGAAATTGAGTCCGTAAACTATCGGGGACAGGTTCTGCCGGCGGCGACTTTAATTTAAGTGGGTCAATGGCAGTTCCGTTGCGATATACCCTGAAATCAAGGTGCGGTCCTGTTGCCAGTCCTGTCATTCCGACATAGCCGATGAGTTCGCCTTGCTTAACTTGTCTGCCGGTATGGATGCCTTTAGCAAATTTCCACAAGTGCATATATGAGGTGGTATAAACGCTATTGTGCTTAATCTTGATAAAATTTCCACCGCCACGGTCATAGCCCATTCTGATAATTTTTCCGTCACCAAGTGCATGAACAGGTGTTCCCTTGGGTGCGGCATAATCTACTCCGTGATGCGGACGATAAATTTTCAGGATAGGATGATATCTGGAGTTGGAAAATCGTGAACTAATACGGGAAAAACGAAGTGGTGCTTTCAAAAAAGTCTTTCGTAAGCTGTTACCTGATTCATCAAAATAATCATTGACGGTATCAAATAAAAAGGCATAGTAAGGTACACTGTCGTGCATAAAAACGGCAGCACGGATTTTATCAACTTCCACCACTTGTGAGTCTGTTGCCAATTCATCGTAAATAACTGCAAAAGCATCGCCCCGTTGTAAGCCGAAAAAATCAATTGACCAAGCATAAATTTCGGACATTTGAAGCGCTACCTCCGGTGACAAGTCGTTATCAACGACACAATTCCACAACGACGAAGTAATAACTCCGCCACCTGACTTGGTAATCCGGTGAACTTTCCTGTTTTTCACCGACACCTCCAATGAATCACCAAAAATGACACGGTAATACGATAACGGATTAATTTCATACACAAAGGCATAGATATCTGCATTACTGTCGGGGGAAAGGAAAATTGAATATTTATTGCCGGCTTTAATATGTCTCAGATTAAACAGGGTGTCGGTTACTCGAACTAAACTGTCAATCATTTGCGGAGAAACGCCATATTGCGGCAAAATATCCGAAAGTGTTTGGTTGCGTTTAATGATATCTTGTTTTATTAAAAAATGTTTTAGCGGAATACCGTAAAGTTCCGGCTCGGTTTTTGATTTTACATTTGTTTTCTCCGTACTCACTGTGTTTTTTTCTGATGACTTTTTAGTGTCTGAAGAACAGGATTGTAATACTGCGATGATAAGAAGAACAGGAAGGAATTTAGTAATCATTATTCTTTTAATAAATTAGAAAACAGATAATTTCTCTTGATTTTATGCCAAAATTAATGCTTTTGTGTGGAAGAATATTGAAATTAGGTAAAGATTTATTTTATTTTTTTTGTCCGATTATAAAATAGTATTATTTTTGCACCCCGTTAAGTTCTTGTCCGATGGTGTAACTGGCAACACATCTGATTTTGGTTCAGAAGAGTCTAGGTTCGAGCCCTAGTCGGACAACATATAAGCACTCCATTTAGGGGTGCTTTTTTTATGGTAAAGAGATTATTGGTTTACAAATATAGTTGGGGAGGAGACACAGAGGGGGGATGGATTATCTTCCCACTTTCAGATTTTCAATCCGAAAGGAAAAGAAGCCGTCATTCCGGACTTGGTTCGGAATCTACTTTTGAAATACTGTCCAAGGGACTCCCCCAAAGGTACACCTTCGGGACTTCGGGAAAAACAAGTTCATCATAAACTAATGTATAAAGAAGAATGAAACGACTTCAAAAAAACTTTTTCATATTTCAAACTTTCTAAAAATAAAGTTTTACATTTGCTGAAAAATAAGATGCTTGATGAATATTAACAGATAGGAGATGCAATTACATTATTGTGTAATTATATTTTTTTTGCAACTTGATGGTTTATAGGGAGACTCTTGTAAATAATGGAAAAATAACTTATGAAATGGAGATTATATGACAATAATTGACACAAAATATTTTAAAGAATATAGGCAAAAACTTGGTTTTACGAACCAACAAGATGTTAAAAGATTTTTTGCAGGTAAAGATATTATTCCTACTGTAGATTTTAATTACATAGCACTTTTAAATGATAGGTTATTTGAGATTGTTTGGAAAATAAATGAATTATCAGTTTCAATAATTAAGGTAGATAATATAGAAACTTTTTGTTCTGAGAATATTACAAGTGTTTTTGAAAAGTTAAAAACGAATAATATTATTCCAAAATTAAATAATCAAGGAAGAAGACCTGAACAAGTATATTTTTCATGGATGAGAGGATATATTGTTTCAAATTATTTTTTGAAAGCATTGAGTTTAATATTTGAAGTTAATATTGAAGATATAGACTTAATTGGTGATGATGATTTGATAGATATTGAAACATTCAAAAGAACTCCGAAAGCTGATTTAGAAGTGAATTTAAAAAACGGGGGTAAAATAAGGTTGGAAATCCAGTCCGGTTTTCAGGGAACTAATGATATAAAGCAGCATAAAGTCTTGGAGGCAAAAAGATTGTTTAGGGAAAACAATATTGCCACCATAGCAATTCATTTTGATCTATTTAATGGTCAAGTAGCTTTCGTAAAACTAAATGAAATTGATGATGATAATATGAATTGGATTACGAGACAACAAATGGAAGGACAGACCGTATTTAATATAGACCAGAATTATTTTGTGTGGAAGCTAACCGAAAAACCACCTAGATATTATGACTTAAGTTTTTGTTAATGGGGGAGAAATATGACAAGAATTAAAGTAATTGATTTATTTGCAGGTGTTGGAGGCCTAAGCTACGGATTTGCACAGGATGATAATTTTGAGATTATTGCAGCAAATGAGATTCTGAAAGATATGGCAAAAGCTTATGAGCTGAATCATCCTTCGGTAAAGATGTATTGTAAAGATATAAAAGATTTTGGAATAAAAGATTTAGAAAAAGATTTTGGAATAAAAAAAGGCGAAATAGATTTAATTATTGGAGGTCCTCCTTGTCAGGCATATTCTACCGTTGGGAAAAGGTTAATAGATGACCCAAGAGGCAAGTTGTTTCAAGAATATTACAGGGTTCTGAAAGAATTGGAGCCAAAGGTATTTTTGTATGAGAATGTAAAAGGATTATTATCAATGCAAAAGGGAGAGTTGTTGAAAACAATAATTTCCCTTTTTGAATCTTTGGATTACAAGGTCAAATATAAAGTCCTTAATTCCGCAGATTATGGTGTCCCTCAAATTAGGGAAAGAGTTATTATTATAGGAACTAAATTCAATAAAGAATTTGACTATCCTTTGCCAATTCATTCTGAAAATGAAAATTTATTTAATTTGAAACCATACTTGAAATTATCAGACGCAATTAGTGATTTACCTTTCATAAAATCTGGGGAGGAGAGTTTCGAATATGCAACGGAACCTCAAAATGAATTTCAAAAACTAATGAGAAAAAATGCACCAAAAAAGTTAATGGACCACAATGCACCTAAAAACAATAAGAATCTCGTTAAGATTATGGAATTATTGCCTGATGGAGGAACACCAAGAGATTTGCCGGAAGAAATTAGACCCAAGAGTGGTTTTGGAAATACTTATTGTAGATTATGGTGGAATAGACCAAGTACTACAATCACAAGAAACTTAAGTACACCTTCTTCATCAAGATGTATTCATCCTAAAGCACCTAGACCGCTTACAACAAGAGAAGGTGCCAGAATACAATGCTTCCCGGATGATTATATCTTTTACGGTTCAAGAAGTTCTAAAAATTTACAGATAGGTAATGCAGTCCCGACATTTTTATCCATTGCATTAAAAGAATCAATTAAAAAACATTTTATAGATAATGGTACTTTGGATGATGATAAGGATAAGAAAATAGCATAGCTCCCACACGATTATATCGTATGGTAACCAAAAAAAACAATTTTGTCAATTTTAAAATATTGACTACTTTTGAAAGCCCTTAAAAAAAGGGAGACCTTTGCAAAATAAATAAAAGCTGTCATTCTGAGCATTGCGAAGAATCTTAACACATTGAGTGGTAATTGTTTTAGACTCTTTACTGCGTTCAGAATGGCAAAATCAGGCGTTTTGTAAAGGTCTTTAAGGACAAAAAATATTTCGGTTTGAAAGAAAAAAACAACTTAATTATAGCCATCGACGGCTATGCTTCATCGGGCAAAAGCACGCTGGCAAAAGATTTGGCACGGGTGCTGAATTATCGCTATATTGATACGGGAGCAATGTATCGTGGCGTAGCATTTTTTGCCGAGAAAAACAACTGTTTTGCGGAACAAGGAATTGATGAAGATTGCTTGAGAAAGATATTACAAAATATTCATTTGTCGTTTGAAACAGTAAATGGGAAATCGCATCTTTTTTTAAATAATGAAGATATAGAGCCATTTATCAGGACGATGGAAATAGCAGGAAAAGCTTCGGAAGTCAGTGCGATAGGGTTTGTCCGTAAATTTTTGGTGGCTCAACAGCAGCAGATAGGTAAGAACAAGCGAGTGGTAATGGATGGCAGAGATATTGGAACGGTTGTGTTTCCGCATGCAGACATTAAATTTTTTGTGGAGGCATCGTTAGAAGTGAGAACCATGCGACGATTCAAAGAACTACAAGAGAAAAATCAGAAAATTTCATACGAAGAAGTAGAAGCAAGTTTAAGGGAGCGGGATTTGAGAGATACTACCCGTGCAATTTCGCCCTTGAAAAAAGCTGCTGATGCTATTCTGATTGATAATACAACGATGACAAAAGAAGAACAGTTAAGTTTTTCTTTGTCAGTAATTAACAAAAAAGTAAAATAGGTTTTATTTTTTATCGAATATTTTACTATCTTTGGTAATTCAAAACTGAAGTTTCTAGTTTTATAATTGATTATATATCAGTGATGTAATATTTTTAAAA
>JALTEO010000340.1 GCA_027073875.1 Bacteroidales bacterium | reverse complement strand
ATACGGAAACAGCTCATTTGCTGAATGCTATGGCTCCGTTGAATTTGCTTAAACAGGCGGAACAACACAATGCAAAATTGATTCATATCTCTACCGATTATGTATTCGACGGGTTAGGTTTTCGTCCTTATACCGAAACGGATAAACCACATCCACAATCGGCTTACGGACAAACAAAATTACATGGTGAAACAAATATCAGTTACAGTCCTAATGTAATAATAATCAGAACATCATGGCTGTATTCAACGACAGGGAATAACTTTGTTAAAACGGTTCTCCGATTGGCAAGCGAACGCGATAAATTAACCATTGTCTCTGACCAAATTGGTACACCTACCTTTGCCGGTGATTTGGCAGAAATGATTTTGGAAATTATTACACAATCGGTAAAAAATAAATTTTTTGCCAATGGCATTTATCACTACTCCAACGAAGGCGTTTGCTCGTGGTACGATTTTGCCAAAGCCATACTGGAAATCAAAAAAATCAAAATACCGGTATTGCCAATCCGGACAGAAGATTTCCCGACACCTGCCCCACGACCTTTTTATTCGGTTTTAGACAAAACAAAAATCAAAAACTCGTTTAACTTAATCATCCCGCACTGGCGAGATAGTTTGGCGGATTGCTTGTCAAAATTAAAGTAAATAGAACAATGTTAAAAAATAGTATTTTAAGGTATATTTATAAACAAGTAATAAAAAATCATAAATCTATGCCTTTTAAAAATAGAAAAAGCCGTCGTTCTAAGTAATGTGAGGAATATCAACATATTGAATGGTAATTATTTGCAGATTCTTTACTGCGTTCAGAATGATAAACCAAAAGTTTTGCAAAGGTCTCAAATATCCATATTATCTATAAGTTTAACATAAAAAATACTCACAGCTTTTTGAGATTCTTCTTAGGTGATTCATTTCTTATTTCAAACTCATGTTATTATTATTTCCGCCCGAAGTCAGCCGGAATTTCACCCCATCTGTCAGTATCCCATTTTAAAACAGGCACTGAAATTTTGTTGTTTACCAGCCACTGTTCGGCACGGGTTATCAACTCAAAGATTTTTCCGTTTTTGCCGGTGCGTTTTAATTTGGTATTGCATTTCCCTTTTTTTATCCATCCGATAGCAATTGCCGAATCGGAATACACCGCTTTGTCTTGAATGTTGTGTTGTTTAAAATATGCCAAGGCATGGACAATAGCTAAAAACTCACCGATATTGTTGGTGCCATCATCATAAGGTCCTGCGTGAAAAATGATTTGTTGCGACTGCAGGTCAATGCCTTGATATTCCATTGGTCCGGGGTTACCACTGCAAGCGGCATCCACACAAATGCTATTCCATTCGATTTCATCTTTGAAATCCAGATACAAGTTACTGATTTGTGCCCGCTTGTCTTTAGCATCCCCTTTTTCGTAGGGGCGGGAGAATGCTGCTTCTGCTGCCTCACGGGTTTTAAACGATTTATATTGGGCGTCTTTAAAACCGGAAATTTGCCGTTGGCATTCTTCCCACGACAGGTAGATGCCGGGCTTCCGCCCTTTCCACACGACATAAAATTTTTGTTTTGCCATTATCTTCCTGGGGTATAAGGTGAGTGAATGGTTTCTAACCGTTTGTTCATAGCGGCTATCTCATTATTTTCAAGTCGTTCCATTTCAGCCGACAGGGCTTTAGTTTTTTTGGCAACAATAGCCAAGTCGTTTTTATGAGTTTGTGTCGGGGGTTCGGTAGTTGACCATATTCCCCACACAATTTTTTCTATTCTGTCTTGTAATCCGGGAGCATAAGGTTCTTGCAATTTTTTTCTGACCGGGTCGCCGTAAATTATGGTATTCAAAGAATCCAATTCGTTCTTTACACGAAAAGCGAGTGCCAAATCGTTGGGCGTAGCTCCGGGTGTTTCATTAAATGCTTCAATAATCAAATCTACTTTGGATTTTAATTTTGACAGCCGGGTGGTCATCGATGTATAATTCCTGTTAATTTCTGCCAGAGATTTTCTAAATCCGTTGTCGTTAAACGGTTTGATATTGCCATCCAGTCCTTTTACCGTAAATGTTTGCGAATTGCCAACAGGAATGATTTTCCCGTCAACAACTTTTGCCATTGATACGGTATATTTCCCCGGCAGGACAGGAATGCCTTTGGCTTTGTTCTTCTTGTTTACATTATCATTATTTAAAGGTTTAACCGGATTGGTATTCGGATAGGTCAAATTCCAAACAATACGGTGCAATCCTTTTTGGGGTTTTGCACGCAGTTTTCTGACTTCATTGCCGGCTTCGTCTTTTATGGTGAAGAGCAGATAGGGTTTTATCTCGGTGCGTTCTTTTTCCAGTTCGTCAAAAGACGGGAAAGTTATATCTTTTCCTTCTTTTTCAAGTTTTTTCTCCTGTTTTTGCCGTTGTTCTTTCAAGGTTTTAACATCTTCATCAAACTCGTAAGTAATTACCGCACCGTAAGGCAGATTATCAGCTACAAAATAGTTGTCGCCCAAGTGTCCTTTTTTACGCCATCCCCACGGTGTTCGCTGAATATATGCCAACGGGTCTTTTACAGGGAAAATGTAATCTTTTTGGTCTTTGGCTTTTTTCAATTCCCGTAACGGGCTGTAATTGTCCAAGATATAAAACCCGCGACCATAAGATGCCAATACCAGGTCGCATTCCCTTTTCTGAATGTCGATGTCACGAATGGCAATATTGGGCAATCCGTTTCCAAGCTTCAGCCAGTGTTTTCCCCCGTCAATGGTAAAATACAATCCGTATTCTGTTCCGGCAAAAAGCAGATTAGGATCTTTAAAATCCTCGGCAATACTATAAACTGTTTGTGTATCGGGCAAGTTGGCAGCAATAGAAGTCCATGTTTTACCCTTATCACTACTCTTTAGCAAATACGGTTTGTAATCGCCGCGTTTGTGATTATCGAATGAAGCATATACAACATTTTCGTCAAACTGTGATGCTAACAGACAACTGACATAGGTGGTATCGGGCACACCGGGAAATTTGGTATATTTTCGCCAGGTTTTTCCGTCGTCTTCCGTAATGCTGATTTGACCGTCGTCGGAACCGGCATAAAGCAAACCTGCCTTAACGGGCGATTCGGTAAACGAAACCAGATTGCCATACACCGAAGTGGAAACATTTTTGGCAACGGCTTCGGGCCGTTGTACCTTGCCAAGAATTTTCAGACGATTCCGGTCAATCTGCCGGGTTAAATCGGGCGAAATAACTTGCCATGAATTGCCCCTGTCGGTAGATTTGAAAACTTTGTTGGCACAAAAATACAGGGTCGTATGGTTATGTGGGCTTATCAGCAAGGGAGCATTCCAGTTCCAGCGGTATGCTTCGCCATTGTCGGGTTCCGAAGGACGAATATCTATTTCTTCGCCTGTTTTTTTGTTGTAACGCGACAGCCACGCGTATTGCGACTGGGCATAAACCGTATTCGGGTCTTCGGGATCTATTTGCGTTTCAAAGCCATCGCCACCGTGGGTAATAAACCAATCGGCATTGCGGATACCGCCCTTATTTATGGTAGCCGACGGACCACCAACGGAATTATTGTCCTGTGTGCCGCCGTAAACAAAATAAAACGGTTTGCTGTTATCTGCCGATACACGATAAAACTGCGACAGAGGTAGATTTTGTTTAAAATCCCATGTCTGACCGCGGTTGAAGCTTTCGTATAATCCACCGTCGCCACCCAATAAAAGATGTTTGGTGTTATCGGCGTCAATCCATAGGGCATGGTCGTCCACATGTTTGGCTTTGTTGCTGAGTTTTTTCCATGTCTTCCCACCATCTACGGATATGCGCGTATAAGTATCCATGGAATACATTATATTGTCGTCCTTAGGGTCAATAAACAGTTCCTGATAATACTGCGGACCATCGGGAACATATTTGCTGATACGCGACCACGAAGCACCGCAATCGGGCGAAAAATATACACCGCCTTTGTCTTCTTCGGCTTCCACAAGGGCATAAACCTTATCGGGATGTGTAGGAGAAATAGCCAAACCGATGCGTCCCATATCACATTTAGGCAATCCGTTAGTTAACTTTTTCCATGTCTCTCCGCCATCCTCACTTTTGTAAATTGCCGACTCCGGACCACCGTCAATCAAGGTGTAAACATGCCGCCGGCGCTCGTACGAGGCTGCGTACATAATCTTATGATTTTCAGGATTTATCACAACATCGGTCACACCTGTCTTTGGACTGATATCCAAAACTTTCCGCCATGTTTTGCCGCCATCGGTTGTTTTATATAAGCCGCGGTCACCGCCATCGTTCCACAAAGGACCTTGTGCCGCAACAAAAACGGTATTTTCATCATCGGGACTAATCAATATCTTACCGATATGTTCCGAATGATACAAGCCCATATTTTTCCACGATTTTCCGCCGTCTTCCGATTTGTAAACTCCGTTGCCGCGGGAAACGCTTCGCTGGCTGTTGTTCTCGCCTGTTCCCACCCAGACAATATGCGGATTTGTAGGCGCATAAGCTACACAACCGATGGAATAAGACATCTGCGAATCGAAAACCGGCTTAAAGGTGATGCCGCCATCCTCGGTTTTCCATACCCCTCCGGATGCTGCCGCCACAAAATATTCGGAATGATTCCGCGGATTTACCGCCACATCAATGACCCTGCCCGAAATCATAGCAGGACCAATGCTGCGGAATTTTAAACCACTAAAATCTTCCGGTTTAATAAAATAATCATCTTTCTTTTTTTCTTTTTTCTGCGAAAATCCAACGAAAGGAATCAGAGCAATCAGCAAAAAAATCAATTTTGAACGCATCATTTTTTTAGTTTAAAATTTTAGTAAAAATAGTATTTTTCATTTACTTCGGATACCGGTAAAAATTTATTCCGGAAGTTTACAGACTTTTCTATTTTCAATGTCATGGTTTATGAGAGCCGAAAAACTAATGTCGGCTTTCCCGTTTACAATCCAACCAAGGTGTTTTTCCCCGCTCCCGCACAGCTTGTCCCTTTGTGAATTTTGTCCTGTGGTTTATTGCCAAAGCAATAATAAATCAAAAAAAATTCCTATCTTTGCACTACAAAACATTTATGCAAAACGCACAACACATATTGTCCCAAAAAGAGCTTTTCGCAAGCGATTTTTCCCAAAAACGCACAGGGGTTTACAGTTTTTCATTCGGTGGGCAAGAAAAAGACGACGAAATATATGGCTCTACCGGAACAAGCTATACAGCCCAATTTTGGCAGTATGATAGTCGGATAGGTAGGAGGTGGAATTTAGACCCGAAACCCGACCCGAGTATAAGTTACTATGCAACTTTTAATTTGAACCCTATTCTGTTTAGTGATATTTTAGGTGATACGGCAGAATACACAACAACTTTTGGGAAATCTGTTAAATACGAAATAAATATTGGAAAAAATGGAAATCTTAATTATTCTTTTGCAGATGGTAGGGAAGCAAGTAAAAGGTTTATGAAAAAAGTTGCTCCAATATATCAAGCAATGGCACAAAGTTCTTCGGGTCAAAAAGATATTGATTTTATTAATTCTTCTAGCATTTCCTTTAATATAAATATAGATTTCAAAACAAAAAAAGATAATTCAAACTCACTGATTGAAAATAATAATAAACAATATAGCAGTTTTACCATAACACCTTTACAAAAATCATTGAAAAAATCTGAATTGCCATACAATATGGCACTTGCAGGCACAATGCATGGAGAATTATTACATGTAAAAAATAAAGATTTAGAAACATCAAGCAAATGGACAGATGAAGAATATATTAAACATCAAACCCCTGGATTTGATGAATATATTAAATTTTATACCCCATTCTTACAAAATGTTACAGATTTTGTTATTGAATATAATAATGAAAATAAAATGGGAGTACCAATGGAAAGATTAAAAGCCCCATTAAAAAAACTGCGAAAATTTGAAATGCCACAAAAATTAATAATTGGAATAGAAGGCAAGTAATATGAAATATATTTTTATAGGTATTTTTATTG
>JALTEO010000339.1 GCA_027073875.1 Bacteroidales bacterium | reverse complement strand
GCTTTGATGCTTTTATGAAATATATTGAAAATACGACGCCGCAAATTTTTCAGGAATATGTGGAAGGGTATGAATTTGATGAATTCATGAACAATACAGTTTCCTTTCATTTCGAGGATATTACCAAATTGGATTTTAAAACAAGAGAAAAACTTGATTATTCCGAAATAAAGAGAATGATGAGCGATTTTTTTAATAATCCTAATTTGGAATTGAATATTGTGTGGTCAAAATGTAAGATAAAGAAGTCGGGAAGTTTAGGTTCTTCATTAAAAGAGGATATTGTTAATAATTTTCCCGAATTGGGTAAAATAGTTAATACTTTTGATGCCGATGTAAAAAAAATAAAAAAGGAGAGTAAATAATGGCAAATTTTAAAAAGATGTTGGGACAAATGCAAAAACTTCAACAGGAATTCATGAAAAAGCAAGAAGAATTAAAGGGTGTAGAAATTACCGGGGAATCAGCCGGCGGTATGGTAAAAGTTGTTATGACATGCGGTTTGGAAATGAAATCCATAACCATTGATGAGGAGATTTGGAAGGAAAATGATAAGGAGATGATAACAGATCTTATAACGGTTGCGGTTAATAATGCTATTAAAACCGCACAGGAAAAAATGAATTCTGAATTGTCGGGTTTGACAGGCGGTTTGGGAATGGATCTTCCAAATATGTTTTAATGAGAAAGGCGATTAAACAACTTTTCACTTATTTTAAAAATTTACCTGAGATTGGTAATAAGACCTCGGAAAAAATAGTTTTTTCACTACTATCAACAAACAATAAGGATATAAAAAATTCATCAGACATACTGGGTGAGATAGCACAGAATAAAAAGGTATGTTCGAATTGCGGAGTTATCTCTTTTAATGATCCCTGTGATGTTTGCTCCGATGAAAATAGAGAACATTTACTAATGATCGTTGAGAGTTCAAAGGAATATTATAAAATTGAATTATCCGGTTCATACAAAGGAAAATATCATGTATTAGGCGGGATAATTTCTCCTTTTCAAAATAAAAACATTGATGATCTTAATATAAAAAATTTAATTAAAAGAATAGAAAACGAGCATATAGAAGAGGTGATAATAGGTCTTTCTCCCACACCTGAAAGTACCATTACTAAGGAAATATTAATAAATATGCTCAAAAAACATGGTGTTAAAATCACAGAATTAGCTCGAGGAGTATCCACTGGACAATATATTGAAAATCTTGATGAAATCACACTATTAGAGGCAATAAAGGACAGAAAAAATGCTAAAATTTAGAAAAATTTTACTCATTTTATTTCTTCTATTATTAAATACTAAGGGCTATTCGGATGATGTGCTGTATCAGGGAAGTAATGTTATTTCTTCGGATTATTTCTATTCCGCTATCAAAAATCCAGGAGTTCTAAATAATATAAAGGTCCCTTCTTTTTCATTTTTCATGAAAAACTATTTTCAATTGGATAATTATGGATTCGTTTTACCTTTGCATGATATTAATTTGGCTTTTGGAGGCAATAATTATGATAACGGGTTTTATGAAAACAGTATTATTGTAAATAAAACCCTCGGTGAATTTGTTTCTGCGGGGCTTTCCTTTAATCTCTTTTATAATGGTATTTCTTATCATAATCTGTACCATAATATAAATTTTGGTGTTTTGCTGAACCCCTTTGTCAATGAATTTAAAAAACAGGGGCAATATATTGAGATGGTATTTGTAT
>JALTEO010000338.1 GCA_027073875.1 Bacteroidales bacterium | reverse complement strand
ATTTTATATATATATATCCGAAAATTAATAAAACAAATAAAGTTTTTAGTATTTTTAAACTTTATTTTAACAAGGATATAACAAGTTTCTAACAAAATTTTAAGTATGTCGGTTTTAATGGAATTTGCAATGTTTCCAACGGATAGAGGCGAAAGTGTCAGTGCCGAAGTAAGTCAAATAATAAAGGTAATCCGTGAAAAAACAAATCGTTATCAATTAACACCTATGGGGACAATAATTGAAACTAATTCGTTTGACGAAGCTTTGGAAATACTATCTTTGTGTAATAAAACTTTAGAAAATTTAGGAGCTAAACGGATATATAGCTCTGTTAAATTTGATGTTCGTAAAGATAAAAATAATCGGCTATTATCTAAAATAAAATCTATAGAAAATAAAATAGGTGAAGTTAATAAGTAGTATCATATTATTTTTTGCAATTATTTCGCTGAATGCTCAGGAAATACAAAAACCGTTACCATTCCGGAGTGGTGAGAAAATCAGCTATGATGTTCGTTACTCTATTGGTTTTTTTTGGTTTACTGCCGGTTTTGTTTCATTTAATGTAGATAGTGCGGAATATAAAAATCAATCGGTTTACCATTTTGTTTCCGTAGGGTCAACCTACCCGGGTTACGATTGGATTTTTAAAGTTCGCGACCGTTATGAGAGTATTGTAGATATTAATAATTTACGAAGTATTTACTATACACGGAAAACTTTTGAGGGTGGTTACGAGGTTGATAATACTTATCTCTTTGATTACAGAAAAAATAAAATAAATTACCGTATTAATAATTCTAACATTAACGAAAAAAAGGGAAGTGTTGATTGGAATAATCAAATTAGAGATGTGTTGGCAAGTGCTTATTACTTAAGGAGTCTAAAACTTGATAAATTGACACCCGGCACTAAAATACCATTAAATACTATTCTTGATGGTGAATATTTTCCGCTTTATGTAAGGTATCTCGGGAAAATCAAAATTGAAAACCTTGATGGAAAAATTTATGATTGTCTGAAATTTTCGGCAAAAGTAATAGGTGGATCTATTTTTAAAGAAGGTGAAAATCTGGAGGTTTGGGTAACAAATGACAAACGAAAAATTCCCATCAAAATACAAGCCGAAATATTAGTTGGGCAGGTTAAAGTTTATATGACTGACTATCAGCCGTAAGTTCTATTTTGAGAACTCTCCAAAATGGCGAAAAAGCTAAACATCATAAAATCTACCATTTTTATTTCAGTAGTCTTTCTGGGAATATTAACTTGTATTCATCCTGTTTTCCCCCGCGACATGTTTCTGCAGCATATCGGCACTATTCTACTGTTGAGCATTTTAGCTGTTGACCTGCGAAAAAACAATTTACCGTTTTCGGTTTTTACAGGTGTAGCACTCTATATCGTTTTACATATTATTGGAGCCAGATATATTTATTCTTATGTCCCCTATAATGAATGGTCGCAACATATTTTTGGCATTAACATCAACGATATTTTAAGTATCAAGCGAAATGGTTACGATAGATTTGTTCATTTTAGTTTCGGTATCTTGTTTTTTCCGTATTTGATGCACCTGTTTGGTAAATGGCAATTATCAAAAACGAGAACGGTTATTATTTCGTGGTTGGCCATTCAAACAGTTAGTATGGTATATGAGTTATTTGAATGGTTACTTACTGTTGTTTTATCCGGACCGGCAGCCCAAAACTACAACGGACAACAAGGTGATATTTGGGATCCTCAAAAAGATATGGTATTAGCACTAATCGGATCACTATTGATGGCTGTGTGGTATTTGATTAGGAAGAGAAGATAAATTTATCATTTGATTTGCTTCACACATTTCCAAAAACAATTACTAAGAAAGTATTACCTTTGTTCGCATGAATTTCCATTACGATGTTATTGTAGTAGGTGCCGGACATGCAGGTTCTGAAGCTGCCGCCGCTGCTGCCAATATGGGTATGCAAACACTGTTGATAACTATGGACATGACCAAAATAGCACAAATGTCGTGTAATCCTGCCATTGGAGGAATAGCTAAGGGTCAGATAGTTAGGGAAATAGATGCGTTAGGTGGCTACATGGGTATTGTAACTGATAAATCCACCATTCAATTCCGGATGCTGAATAAATCTAAAGGACCTGCCATGTGGAGTCCTCGTGCACAGTGCGACCGTATGGAGTTTACGACAGAATGGCGAAAGGTGCTTGAGAACCTACCGAATCTTTTTCTTTTTCAAGATACTGTCAGTTCATTAGTGGTTGATAATAAGAAGGTTAATGGTGTCATGACTAACCTTGGATTAGCATTTTATGCCCAATCGGTTATTTTAACCAATGGTACTTTTCTGAATGGGTTGATTCATGTCGGCAAAAACAAAATTGAAGGTGGCAGAATGGGAGATTTCCCGTCAAAAGGACTTTCGGAACAACTCTCGGCAATGGGTTTTGAAACGGGTAGGATGAAAACCGGCACGCCTGTTAGAATTGACGGAAGAACGATTGATTTTTCCAAAATGATTGTTCAAACCGGAGACACTAATCCGGAAACTTTCTCATTCCTGAACGACAAATCATTATGTAAAAATCCTAAACCATGTTATATTACTTATACAAATAATACGGTTCACAATCGTCTGTTTAAAGGGTTAAAAGATTCACCATTATATAACGGAACAATTGATTCCATTGGACCCCGTTATTGCCCGAGCATAGAGGACAAGATAGTAACTTTTGCCGATAAAGACAAACACCAGCTTTTTCTTGAGCCGGAAGGCAAATGGACGAATGAATATTACTTAAATGGTTTTTCATCGTCGCTGCCGTGGGATGTTCAGGTGGAAGCTATGCACAAAATTCCGGGACTGGAAAATGCTCATATTTATCGTCCGGGTTATGCCATAGAATACGATTTTTTCCAACCTACACAGCTCTACCCCACACTGGAAACCAAGTTAGTTGAGAATCTTTATTTTGCAGGACAGATAAATGGTACCACGGGCTACGAAGAAGCGGCAGGACAAGGATTAATGGCCGGTCTTAATGCAGCTCTGAAAATTCAAGGGAAACCGGAATTTATCCTTCATCGCGACGAAGCATATATCGGTGTATTAATTGACGATTTAATTAATAAGGGCGTGGACGAGCCATACAGAATGTTTACTTCCCGTGCCGAACACCGTATTTTGTTGCGGCAAGATAATGCCGATTTAAGATTGACACCCAAAGCAATGGACTTGGGAATTATTTCCGAAGAACGGTCTTCATTATTATTACAGAAACAACAGGAAATAAAACGAATAAAAGATTTTGTTTCATCTTATTCTGTTAAACCGGATGCGGTCAATCCTATTTTGGAAACGGCAAATACAAACACAATAAAAGAATCTGTCAAAATTATCAAATTACTAAAACGACCAACCGTTTCGTTAAATCTTTTGGCGGCAATTCCTGATATTAAAGAAGTTTTAGCTAATGCAAAGAAAAACTTTATTGATACCGTTGAGATAGAAATTAAGTATGAACCCTATATACAAAGAGAAGTAGAAGCAACAAATAAGATTAAAAAGTTTGAAGAACTTAAAATCCCCAAAAACTTTGACTATGCTTCCATTCAAAATATCTCTACCGAAGCCAAACAGAAATTGACAAAAATTAAACCGGCAACAATTGGTCAGGCAAGCCGAATAAGTGGTGTTTCGCCGGCAGATATTACTACCATTTTACTTATCTTAAGAAATTAATGTTTCATGTGAAACAATTTTAATATGGAAATAACAGGAAATATTGTTTTAATTCCGGAAGAAGAAATTAAACCCGGGAAGATAATCATAGAAGCAGGTAAAATAACAGATATTATTTTTGACGAAAATAAGTATGATAATTTTATCTTGCCCGGATTTATTGACAGCCATGTTCACATAGAAAGCTCTATGATGGTACCTGAAAACTTCGGCAAAATTGCGATGCAAAACGGAACGGTTGCTGTGGTTACAGACCCACACGAAATAGCTAATGTGCTGGGAGTTGAAGGTGTTGATTTTATGATGGATAATGCGGAGAAAACCGATCTGAAAATATTTTTCGGAGCTCCGTCATGTGTGCCGGCTACAGGATTTGAAACATCGGGAGCAACACTTTCTGCCCCCGATATATCAAAAATATTAAACAGAGAAAAAACAGTCTGTCTATCGGAAATGATGAATTTCCCCGGCGTTATTTATAATGATGTAGATGTCTGGGAGAAATTAACTGTTGCCAAAAAAATGAACTTGCCAATTGACGGACATGCTCCCGGAGTTACAGGTGATAATTTAAAAAAATATGTCGCCGGAGGTATCTTAACCGATCACGAATGTTCAACAAAAGAAGAAGCACTCGAAAAAATATCACTTGGAATGAAAATATTAATCCGTGAAGGTAGTGCTGCAAGAAATTTTGATGCATTATATTCGTTGATAGAATCTCATCCTGAGAGTGTTATGCTTTGCACCGATGATTCTCATCCCGATGAATTGCTGGAAAAAGGACATATCAATAAGATTGTAAAAATCGGAATTAAAAAAGGAATAAATGTATTTAAGCTGCTGACGGCTGCTTGTATTAACCCTGTAAAACACTATAATCTACCTGTTGGTCAGCTAAATAAGGGCGATTTTGCCGACTTTATTGTTGTCAATAATTTATCGGATTTTGAAATCCTTTCCACTTATATTAATGGGGAAAAAATAAAACAGGAAGAAAATGCTTCAGAAAAAGAAACGGTTTTCATAAATAATTTCCAAGCTCAAAAAATTTCTGTTGCCGATATTTTGGTTTCATCTGAAAAAGAATCGGAAAACGGGCATATCATTAATGCATTTGACGGAAACTTGCTAACAAAAAAGAGTATTGAACTTCTTAGTTGTAAAAATGGCATGGTATTGTCTGATGTAAAAAGAGATATACTTAAAATGGTTGTCCTTAACAGATATGAGAAAAATGTAAAACCTGCAGTGGCATTTATTAAAGGTTTCGGCATAAAGGGAGGGGCAATAGCAAGCACCATTGCCCACGACAGTCATAATATTATTGCTGTGGGGTCTGACGACACACTAATTGTGGAGGCAATAAACAGAATAATTGAAACTCGTGGTGGTATTGTTGCAATGAATGATGATGGAAAAACCGAGATTTTGCCATTGCCCGTAGCAGGATTGCTAACTACCGACACTGTTGAAGTGGTGGCAGAAAAGTATAAAACACTGAACCGTTTCGTAAAAAATTTGGGGTCGGAGATGCGGGCACCTTTTATGACATTGTCATTTATGGCATTGTTGGTGATTCCGGAGATTAAATTAAGTGACAAAGGATTGTTTGACGGAAATAAATTTGAATTTATCAGTCTGTTTGAGTGATTTTTAGCAATTTTGCACGAAACAAATAAAAATTCTGACACACAAGGAAAGATAATGTGGTAATACGATAATAAAATTACGAATTATCAATTACGAATTGCGAATGGGAAAATGAAACTTTACAAACTTTTGAACTGTTTAAGCACCGTAGGTGCAAGCTCTTTGTAGAAAGAAACAAACCAAGGAAAAATAGCTCCGTAGGAGCGGTACAAAAAATAAACAAATGAAAATAGCAATTGCTTGTGACCATGCAGGTTACGAAACGAAAGAAATTTTAGTGTCATATCTCAAAGAACAAGGACACACCGTTAAGGATTTTGGCACTTATTCCAATGAAAGTGTAGATTATCCTGATTTTGCCCACCCTATGGCAAGTGCCGTGGAAAACGGTGAGTATGAATATGGTATCTCACTTTGTGGTAGCGGTAACGGTATCAATATGACAGCAAACAAACATCAAGGTATTCGTTCTGCTTTGTGTTGGAACGAAGAGATTACACGGTTGGCACGCCTTCATAATGATGCCAATGTGTGTGCATTGCCGGCACGATTTATTTCTGCCGATGAAGCCAAAAAATTTATTGATATTTTCTTTTCAACTGATTTTGAGGGCGGAAGACATATCCGCAG
>JALTEO010000337.1 GCA_027073875.1 Bacteroidales bacterium | reverse complement strand
TTACATTTTTATTCAAAAAACAACAACATTATCAATAAATGATAATCGTATTTTGTTATGAATAAGACATTAATTATTAATCAAAATTTTATTAAAATGAAAATATTTAAATTTATTATTATTGCACTGTTTATGTGCATTAGCAATTTTTTATCCGGGCAAAATGAAGCTACGGATACTACAAAAGTTCTTCAATTAAACGAGGTAATGGTTACAGCTAATCGTATGCCGGTGGTATTGAAAAACAATCCGGGGGCAATTTCAGTTGTTACTCCTGAACAGATTAACGCGATGACAAAAAGTATTGCTACGGATGAAATATTAAGACTTGTTCCCGGCGTAAAAGTTGACAACGGAACCGACGGTTCAAGAGTCCACTTATATATTCGTGGACACGGCGTGTTGTCTGAGAGCGGTTTCAGAGGAATTGGCGTTTATATTGACGGCATTTCCGTAAATGACCCGGGAGGATATTGCCCCGATTTATATGATGTAGATTGGCAAACCGTTAAAAAAGTTGAGGTTGTAAAAGGTCTCTCCACCTCTATGTATGGTGGTGGTGCAACCGGTGGCGTAATTAATATTACTACCAAAGATGGTGGAACAAAACCTGTAAACGAGACTTTCTACGGCTCTGTCGGTTCTTATGGCTTTTGGAAAACGATGGAACAAGTTGACGGAACTCAAGGAGATGTTAATTACAGAATTTCTTATTCTCATATGCAGGGTAACGGATATCGTGCCCACCAAGCTTTTATGGGCGATAATTTCAGCGAAAAACTTAAATGGACACCTTCAAGCAAAATAAAAATCACACAATTGCTTACTTATACCCGTTATTTTAACCAGAATTCCGAAGGTATAAATTTGGCTCGTATCGAAGGAGATATTATTGGTCTGCAAGCAAATAATGTGGGATGGAGAGCGTCAAATAATGATGCCGTCCCTTATAATGAATTTCATCTGACGCAACGCCTCACGGGAGCAACGATTGTTGACTATAATATTGACGACAAACAGAATATCACCTTTAAGGGATTTTTCAGAATGAATAATTACAGGGAAACTTCCAATAACGGTGATGACCATAAACCATATATCAATCAGGGCATTACGACTCAATATAATTTTAACAGTGGAAAGGAAAATCTTAAAAATCATTTTAGTTTAGGTGCTGATTTTTCATCGCAAGTCATGGATGAGCATGAGTTTGCAGTGCCGGGGGAATTTGAAAGGGATTCTAACCGTGTTGACAGTCATTTTAGTTTGCAAAGCTTTGACCTTGATTCAACACTTATTAACCAAAATATTCAGCAAAGAAACCTTGGCGTATTTTTAATTGATAAAATTGATATCCGTAAAAAATTATTTGCCACTGTTAATGTCCGCTATGATTATGTCTATAATGAACTTACCAATAACAGACCTGTGCCTGATTCTTTATCGTTTTCGGGGAGCAGAAGTTTTCAAAAACCCACCTATCGTCTTGGGTTGTCTTATGATGCTTGCAAATACGCTAATATTTATGCTAATTGGGGAACGGGATTTTTAGTGCCAACAAGTGACGAGCTGTATAACAATCCCGATTATTGGGGCGGCTTTAATACGACTATTCAACCTGCCGAATCGCAAGGAGAAGAAATGGGTGTGAGAGGCAGTATTGAAAAATTTTTCTATTATGATGTTACCGGATTCAGCGAAGTAACCAAAAATGGATTTTATCGTTATAGTTTACCCGGAAGAGGCAACAATACTGCTTTTTTCGGCAATATAGGAGAAAATAAATATGGCATCGAAACATTTGTTTCTTATTCCCCCGTTAAACCAATTATAATAGATGTTGCCTATACCTATTCTCATTTTGTATATCCGGCACACGACAGCATAACAAGTGATCATTGGATTCCCCAATGTCCGCAACATATGCTCACGGCAGAAGTGTCATTTAAACTTTCTAAAAATTTCATACTTACTTTAAATACGGAATATGAGTCCAAATGGAAACTACAAGTTGACGATTCTATTTACGATTATTATACAATTGGTGCTACCTATTATCAACCGTCAAGTGTCAGAAGTTCATGGGTTACAGCTCCCGGACATAATTACGGATATAATATTTATAGTGCAGACTTACGCTACCGGTGGAAATTAGGTTCTCTGAACGGTGAAATAAGTTTATTTGTAAAAAACATATTTGACCAGCATTATTTTGGTTTCACAGAACCGAACAACGCACCTGACTACAACAGCTACCAGCCGGCTCCCGGAAGGGAAATTTTCGGAAGTGTAAGAATCCGGTTTTAATTTCATTGCACATTCATATAATTTCACCGTATTCCTGTATGAATTATCAAGAAAGACGATTTTCAAGCAACCCTATCTCAAGAATTTTTTTGATACCTTCTTCTAAAGGAATAAGATGATTTTTTAATAATGGCTCCATTTTATTAATATCCGGTAACCGACGGTTCATGTCACCCTCGCTTAGAGGTGGCAAAAATACAATCTTTGATTTTGAGTTTGTAAGTCTCAGGATAATCTTTGCTAAATCAATAATTGATATCTCGCTATCATTACCAATGTTAATAACATCATTAGCGAAAAGTCGATTCTTAAAAATTGCCAGTGTTGCATTAATATTATCATCAATATAACAAAAGGTGCGGGTTTGACTACCATCACCATAAATGGTAATATCTTGATTCTTCATAGCAGCATATATGAATTTGGAAATAACAAAGTTTTTACTTTGCTTAGGACCATAAGTATTAAAAAAACGCAATATGGTATATTCCAATCCATATTTCTGATAATAAGACCGTAAGAATGCTTCGCCTACATTTTTAACAATAGCATAAGGCAAACGGGAATTTAATGGTGTAGTTTTTTCATTTTGTGGAAATTCTACCGGCTCTCCGTAAACTTCAGAAGATGATGAAAAATAAATTCTTTTAACAGCTGTATTTTTCGCAGTTTCCAAAATATTCCTAAATCCGTCAATATCTCGCAACACGCCAATAGGATCTTCCAAAGTTCGTTGCACGCCAACCATTGCCGCATAATGAAAAATATAATCAAATTGAAAACTGGTCATTATACTGGTAATCTCATCTCGACGATTAACATCAGCTTCAATAAATTTCCAATTGGTAAAATCAGATGATGGTAATTTTCGCTTATCACCGGTTAGTAAATTATCGGTTATTACAACATAATTCTCAGGGTCTTTTATCAACTCATCAGCTAATGAGCTACCAATAAATCCGGCACCACCTGTTATTAATATTTTTCGCATAAATAGTAAATATCTTGCAAAAATATAATCTTTGGCACTTCGTTACGATAAAAAATGATAAAACCTCTGTTTTATTATTCAAACTTAATAGAATCTTTGGCAGAAAAATAATCGACAAAAATTCCGCAACTATTTTAAAGCACTTTATTCATACCAGAACATTAAGAATTGTATGAATGTACAACAGATAATGGATAAATCAGATAAGCTAACAAACTAAAAACAACAAGATTAACTATTGTTCCGGAGAATTTTCCCCATATGATTCTCACCACAAAAAGTGACTGTTATTATGATACCATCTATCAAATCATCCTCACCATCTATCAATTTATCCTTACCATCTATCAATTCACACATTATCCTGTATTTTCGGAATATATATTTGCATCGTTCTTTGATGTTACTCAAAAAATTAAGTTAGTCATGTATGTAGTTTCCATGGCTGACTTAATTTTCTTAAATTGCTTTTTGTGTGCTTGATGTGGTTTCATAGTAAAAAAGGTGTCTTTTTAAGGACGCCTTTTTTTTTGACCAAAAATTAAAAAAATCTTATAAATCCTTTAAAAGAATTAAATTTTATTATATTTGTGAATTATAATTATTAATTGAATTTTATCAGAATTAAAACCTAAGAAAATGAATATTAAGAATTTAATCCTTTCAACATTAGTGGTTTCTTTTTTTATTGCCGGTAGTTTTGTACTTTTACAAAATACTAACCAAGCCGAAAAGAATGAATACACACAGGAAGAACAGGAAGAAAATGAACCGGGTATTGCCGGAGCATTAGAATGGTATAATCAAGTTCGACAAAATCCGTCAACAGGAACAGTTGATTACAAAGATGTACTAAAAGCCCGTCAACAGGTTGCTCGTTTAGAAGCAAAAAAATCGCGGTCATTTAATATTCAGTGGGAAAATATAGGACCGAATAATGTTGGTGGCAGAACCCGTGCTATTCTGGTTGATAAGGATAATTCCAATATTATTTATGCAGGAAGTGTTTCGGGTGGCTTATTTAAATCTGTAAACAAGGGGCTTTCGTGGCATCCGGTTAAAGGATCATTCTCAAATATTGCAATTTCTTGTATTGCCCAAGCACCTAACGGAGATATTTATGTTGGTACAGGAGAATATTTTGCATCACCAAGTGGTACAAATAGTAATACTGGTTCATATGGTCAAGGAATATGGAAATCAACCGATGGTGAAACATTTACACATTTATTATCCACTTGGCCTGATACAACAATTACTTACAATTCATCATCAGATTGGATTGCTGTCAATGAAATTGCCGTTAACCAATCAACAGGAAGAGTTTTTGCGGCTACCAAAGGTGGATTATATATATCAGATGATGGTGGCTCAACTTGGACAAAAGTTGAAAGCTCATTAATTCGTGATGTAAAAGTAGCTTCTAATGGAAAAGTTTATATTGTCAGAGGTAATAGTTTATATGCTTCAAATAATGGAGACAACGGAACTTTTTCAGGTGTTTCAGGTGTTTCTTCCGGAGGACGAATGGAAATTGCCATTGCCCCATCGGATGATAATTATATCTATGTCTTTGGTGCTAACAGTAGTGGAGGATTTGGAAAAATGTACCGCTCCACTGACGGAGGAGCAACTTTCTCCGTTCTATTTGATGGTTCATCCGAAACATTACAACCATTTGGCAGCAACAATCAAGGATGGTATGATAATATTGTTGCCGTATATCCGGATGATCCCACTCACATTTTATTTGGTGGTGTTGACTTATATTCTTATTCCGATGCCGATAATTACACTCAATTAACCGGATGGTATTTGGATGAAACTAACTGGTTATATGTTCATGCAGACCAACATGCCATTGTTTTTGACCCAAAATATGATGGTGTAAATAATAAAACAATATATTTTGGTTGTGACGGTGGAATATTTAGAAGTAATGATGGTGGCGTTTCATTTTCTAACTTAAATCGAGGATATGTTACTACTCAATTCTATGGACTTGGCATTGGTATCCATGGTGATGTTATAGGAGGATGCCAAGACAATGGTTCTCCATATATTGATCGTCAAGGCAATGAACCGGCTTCAGGACAACAAATAACCGGTGGTGACGGTGGCGATGCCGATATTTCATTTTTAAGACCGGAAGTTCTGTTTACATCAATGTATTATGGACAAATCTTTCGTACGGAAACAATGGGAAATGATGTAGATAATATGTATAATTCACGAATCCTAAGTAATCACAACATAGGGGTTTCCGGCGGTGGAGAACCTTTTGTTACACGATTTGCCTTATGGGAAAGTTTTAATGACCCATATTCACAAGATTCAGTGAAATTTTATTCAGAAGGTGTTACAGCAGGAGGCATTGTTCCCGTTGACACATTACAAACAAATCCTCTGGTAACAAGAGACAGTGTATTACATGTTGGAGATACAATAGCAGTAGCCAGTAATACAAAAAATAGAACTATCACTCATATCTTGACATCCGAAGATTTAGCAGACTATCCTGCAGGCTACATACTTCCGGGAGATTCATTGATGGTACAAGATTACTATCAGGCAGCTTTTGCTGTAGGTTTAAACGGAGAAGTTTATGTAACCCGCGACCCTGTTGACTTTACAAAGGTCCCATGTGATTGGTCTTTGGTAACTAAAACCACAGGTGCAGCTTCTGCATTGGCATGGTCAAAAGATGGAAACTATCTATACATTGGTGATGGATACTATGGTAATGTTTATCG